>CAZLPY010000022.1:0-13979 GCA_964561525.1 uncultured Candidatus Saccharibacteria bacterium
CGATCTCTCTGTGCTTCGGCCATGCTTTTTTGTCGATATAATTCACAGCGTGTACTAGCTTAACTAACAAGTCAAAATACGCCTCAAACTGGTTTGTAAATCGACCGTACCTTTTAAGAATCAATCGCGCGTGTAAATCTTCATAAGTATATATTTGCTCGACTACTTCACTTGGGAGATCATTCGATAGATCATCAAATTTTTTGAGTAATTTTGGATTTGGCACTTCGGGTTGGCTCATAGCTAGTCTCATATCGTAACTAATAATTGCAATATATCATTTTCATGGTACAGTTTGAGGTGGATACTTTGAGTATCAGTTCCCAACAAATATATACCTAAACCCGGCTTATTAACAGGCGGGCATGGTATCAAATCTTGCCTAAGAACCAAAGACGGTCTTCCGACCGGCATCTTAGGCAAGTCTGTGCCCGAAAGGGTATAGGGTTTGTTCCGAAAGGGACAGCCGCTGGCTCGGGAGGCCATTTTTGTGTATTAAAAACTAAATGGAAGGATTCAAATGGAAGGTAAGGATAACAAACACATTTCACAGTCTTTTAGGCTTGAGAAGGGGAACAAAGTAACTAATTTCATTGGATGTTTGGGGCTACTTATCCTTTTAAGCCTCGGCCTTATTGGATTATCCCAATCTTCAACTTCACAACCCGTACTTCAGCAATCACTATCAACACCAACCGACGTAAAAGGGCAGACTTCACAACAAGCGTCGCCGGCGTCGTCCCAACCGCAAAAGCAAGAGTCGGGTCAACGCGATATTGATGCAAATGTAAATTATAGTTCTACGGCTTTTAAAATAACGAACAATGAGGATAAAGACTGGAATAAATGCAAACTTGAAATGAATTCACATGGGTTTAGTAGCGGTTATGTGTATTATACTGATGTGATCAAAGCAAAAGATGCTTTTATCGTGTCATTTTCAGAATTTACGAAAGGAGACGGGACTCGGTTTAATGTTCTAGACACTAAACCTCTCAATCTCTCCATTTCCTGTGATGATGTTGGTGGTCAGCGAGGATGGAATTATTTCGCAATTTAGTTTCACAAAGTGCGATTTGGATTGAGGAGTGAATTATGGAATCTGAATATAAAGCTGTAATCAGGTCTCGAAATTTATGAAATCTTTAAGAGTTCAAAAAGGGAATCCGTCAACCAATTGTCTTAGTTGTTTAGGACTGCTGGTTTTCCTTATATTTGCTTTTTCAGCAATGGGCAAGGGCTCCGCACCTAAACCGACACCTTCACAGCCCGCGATGAATCAGGTAGTTCCTACAGCCGCTGAGCCGCAAAAACAAACACCTCCATCTATTACAACACCAGAGCAAAACAAGGAATCTGCACCGCAGTCAGGCCTCGTGAGCGTAGTAAGCGTCGTCGATGGGGACACAATCAAGGTTAACTTAGATGGTAAGACAGAAACGTTACGACTTATTGGAATGGATACCCCTGAAATAGTTGACCCACGAAAGCCAGTGCAATGTTTTGCCCGTGAAGCATCGAGCAAGGCGAAGGAGCTTTTGAGTGGTAAAAAGGTAAAGCTGGAATCAGATTCAACTCAAGGTGAGAGGGATAAATATGATCGCTTACTTCGTTACGTTTATTTAGAAGATGGCACACTGTATGACAAATGGATGATTACAGAAGGCTTTGCCCATGAATACACTTATGATAGCAACCCCTACCGATACCAAGCCGACTTCAAAGCGGCCGAGAAACAAGCTAGAGATCAAAGCAAGGGTTTTTGGGGCACGAATACGTGTAATGGCGATACTGATCAAGCAGCATCTACAACAACTCAACCGCAGGCAGACACGAGTTCGCAATCATCCTCGAGTTCATCGAGCAACACCTGCGTAATCAAAGGAAACATCAGCTCAAGTGGTGAAAAGATTTACCATGTCCCTGGAGGAGCTTACTATGATGCGACCGTTATTGATGGGTCTAAAGGTGAGAGGTGGTTCTGTAGCGAATCTGAGGCGGTTACAGCTGGGTGGAGGAAAAGTAAGAAGTGACTTTGCCGTATTGCCTATTACGTTATCAATTAATAAGCAGCTTCACTGGCACTTCGGGATCTCCCAATTACCTTACGAAGCTCATTAATTCCTTCGTCGATTATTGCGTCATCAGGAATTTTTAGTTGACTTTGATGAATCGTAACGCATTCGCCTAACTCAGTTTTGATAATATAATAAATCAATCTTTTTTCGCGTGATGACAGTTCCTCCCAAAGCTCCAAATCTGCTATCGCTCTACTGACCAAATTTAATTTAGCTGCGAGGATGGATGGGATTCTTCGTCTCTGGATTGCTATAGTTTCGGCCATACTTTCTTCAAAAATTCTTTGCTGGTAAATTGCCCTTTCTTTGCTCCAGCCAGCAATGTGTTCATTGGTGTTCCCGCTAACTATTTTTTCGATTTCCCATTTTTTGAACTTTGCCAAAAAGGCCCTGACTTGAGGATAGTCGACGTTGGTAATGTATTCTTGCTTTAATAGCTCCCAATCAACTTCTTGTATCGCCATATGAATATTCCCTTGCGAATAGTTTCTAGCCATTTGGCATCAATAAGCTAACTCGTTGCCAGTATTCAGCATCTTCTAGGATCGTTCTAATTATGTTAGTATTGGGGAGCCAGACTTTTCTTGTTAAACATGATAAGGTAGGTATATGAGTAAAAAAGCTGTCATCCTCACCGCCGACAAATTTGAAGATATGGAACTATTTTTTCCTGCATTTCGTTTGATGGAAGAGGGTTGGCAGGTAGATATTGCGGCCCCAAAGAAAGTGGGACTCACAGGAGAGAACGGGTACTCATTAACGGCGGATAAAACAATTGATAGTGTTGACCCAGACGAATACGATCTATTAATTATCCCGGGTGGATCACCAGATGGTGCCCCCGCCACCGTGCGGAAGATAAAGAAAGCTCAAGAAATAGCAAAATCATTTTTTGCAAAAAATAAACCGGTGGCTTCCATCTGCCACGGACCGTGGACATTGGCAGATGCCGATGTCGTCAAAGGGCGGCATCTCACATCATATTGGCACGATGGTGTGCCTGAAGATATTAAAAAAGCGGGTGGTATCTGGGAAGACAAACCTGTTGTAGTCGATGGTAATCTAGTCACCTCGCGGTACCCGATGGATCTCCCCGATTTTATGAGAGAGCTAATACGGTTAGTTAAATAATTACATAATAATTTTCTACCAAGAGACATTCTCTGTATGGTGGTTCTCACCGCTTTGGCTCGCGCGAGCCAATGTCAGACCAAAATAATAGAGGTGAAATGCTCCTTTTTTGTTACAATGGGGTTGTCAATATTTAAAAGAGGAGATAATGCAAAATGGCAAAAGAACCGAACGATAAAAAGACGAGCAATAAGTTTACCAGTTTCTCGGACGAGGAACGAGCGGCGATGAAGGAGGCTGTCAAGGAGCGGAATCAGGAGAATGGCGAAGCTGCGGTGCTCGCCAAGATCGCTGAGATGCCGGAACCCGGCCGCACTATTGCAAAACGATTACATGAAATCGTGACTAAAAACGCTCCGAATCTTACACCAAAAACCTGGTACGGCATGCCAGCCTATGCCAATAAAGAGGGTAAGGTTGTGTGCTTTTTCCAGGACAAGAACAAATTTAAGTACCCTTACCACACCCTCGGCTTTAACGACGGAGCGCACCTTGCCGATGGCAATATGTGGCCAATCGCCTTCGCTATTGTTGATCTAAGTGCCCTAGAGGAAAAAAGAATTGCTGAACTTATTATAAAAGCTGCGAGCTAAGGAGCAGCCATGAGGAAAATTATTGTATTAGAGTTTATTAGCTTGGATGGGGTGATGCAGGCGCCGGGTGGAGAAAAAGAGGATACATCGGGCGGCTTTAAATATGGCGGCTGGACGGTGCCGTATGCGGATGACTTTTCGGGTAAGCTAATGGGGGAGCAGATGAAGATGCCTTTTGAATTGCTACTTGGTCAAAAGACGTTTGAAATTTTTGCTGGGTACTGGCCGCAGCACGAGGACGTATGGCCCGGGGTGAACAAAACCACTAAATACGTAGCGTCTGATGCGCCCACACTCGCGAAGTGGAACAACGTGGTGTTTTTAACCGGAGATGTGGCAGCCGAGGTTAAAAAGCTGAAAAACCAAGATGGCCCAAACTTACACGTGTATGGCAGCGGGGACTTTGTGCAAACATTGTTAAAGCATGATTTAGTAGATGAGCTGTGGCTGAAAGTTTACCCTGTTATACTAGGTAAGGGCAAACGACTGTTTGCCGAGGGCACCATCCCGGCCGCCTGGACTCTGGAAAAATCTGTAGTTACCCCTAAGGGCGTAATATTCGCTAACTACAAACGCGCTGGAGCAGTCAAAACTGGGTCATTTTAACGGTACTGCAAATGACTATTGCACTACATGCCCGGAACAGATGTTTAAGGTTGTGGTTAAAGTTGCATTGCCACTCGAGCTAAAACAAGATAGGCTAAATCCACAAAGGATGTAACATGGCGCATGCAGAAAAGACGGTGGTAATTAAAAAATCACCGGAAGCAGTCTATGATTTTTTGGCGGATGGGATGAATAACCCAAAATGGCGCGATGCAGTGATCAGTATCGAATTAGCTTCTGGAGCAGCTGGTATGCAAGGCGCGGTCTACAAGCAAATGCTCAAAGGTCCCGGTGGCAGGGCAATTGCCGGTGATTATCGCATTACCGAGGCTAATCCGAGCAAAAAACTGAGCTTTGTAGTAATCGCCGGTCCGGCGCGTCCAGTCGGACATTACACATTAGAGCCGACTGATGGAGGCACCAAGGCGACATTCGTCCTCGATTTTCAACCTAAGGGTTTGTTTAAACTGATGAATGGCGTCGTTACCAAAACCATGCAAAGCGAAGTGGCAAATCTCGATGTCTTAAAACAAGTACTTGAGAAACAGTAAGCTCACTCCTCACCGATAATGATTAATATACCCACTAAAAAATTGAAGAGTGGATTTGAACTGCCAATGTATGGTTTGGGTCTGTGGCAAATGGGAGGCCGGTGGGAGGTTGATCGGTCGAGAGATGCAGAAGAGATTGAGGCAATTCAGGCCGCAATATCTGCTGGCATCACCCATATTGATACCGCTGAAAGCTATGCCAATGGCCATGCCGAGGAGCTTTTGGGCCAAGCGATTCAGGGGTATGATCGCCGTACATTGATTATTGCTTCAAAAGTCTCAGCCAAGAATCAAGGCTACGATAATCTACGCCGCTCGTTTGAAAACTCGCTCAAGCGAATTGGCACGGATTATTTAGATCTCTATCTACTTCATCGCTATCCGGAAGCTGGCATCTCAATCGCTGAAACTATGAAGGCTCTGGATGAGTTGGTAGATGCTGGTGCAATTAAGCACATTGGAGTCTGCAACCTTACACCTCGTCGATTTGAGGAAGCACAAAAACACACTAAACATAAGCTTGTTTGCAATCAAGTGCATTACAATGTGCAATACCGGGAAGTTGAACAAAAAGGAGTATTAGAGTTCTGTCAGAATAACGATGTACTGGTAGTGGCGTGGCGGCCGGTGCAAAAAGGAACGCTGCCAGATGCACCAATTTTACGTGAACTCGCTCAAAAATATGATAAAACCCCGACGCAAATTGCCATTAATTGGTTAATTTCACAAAATAATGTGGTAACAATTTCCAAGACCAGTAACACCGTGCACCTGCAGGAGAATTTGGGTGCATTGGGTTGGAATCTGACTTCAGAGGACGCCGAGCAAATTCGCCACGAATTTCCAGACCAAAAATTCATCTCCGATGCAGTGCCGCTCGATTATCCAGCCAGTACTAGGCCGTAGTTGCGTCGGAATACCATTATAATAAAGGAGTGCTGATGTCTCGTTTGTCGCTGTCGCCTCCATTACCACTAAGGCCTCACCAGCAAAAGTGCTCGTGATGCCGCTCCGTGCAACGGTTTTAAGCAAGTGGATGCAAACTGGGTTACCCTTGACGCTAGGTAAGTGAACAAAAAAACGGTATGATTTAAGGGTAGAGTACATTCGTCATTCGATTGATTTTCCAAAAACCGGCCCGGTAGGTAACAGCCGCGGTAATATGGTGGTAATGTTTGTCTATGTCAGATATTGATACCGTTCAACCAGCTCCAATTCGCAAAAAACACCATACCTGGGTGTTGTGGATTGTGCTGTTGCTCGGAGTGTGGGCGGCCATAGTTTACTTTGGGGATGTGCAAAAAATTGTTGCCACGTTGCTCCGCGGCGAATGGCGCTTGGTCAGCCTGGCGTTCGCTATTCAAATAGCTTCGTATTTGGTCTATGCGGCAGTATATCGCTCCGCATTTGCTACGGTCAATATTCCGAGCAATATCTGGCACGTCGTCGTGGTCTATTTAGAATCTTTGCTGGTTTCAATTGTGGTGCCAGCTAGTAACATCTTATTCTTTATTTCATACGCCAAACGCTCCGACCAATCCACAACCAAAGCTGCTGTGGCGCTTTTTTTTGTGCGCATCGCCGATATTATTGCATTTTGTTTGTTCTTTGCGGTCGGCATCGTTTACCTGTTGCTTAACGGTCAGTTGCAGTCGTTTGAGATTGTCGGAGCGGGTGCGCTGTTTGTGATCATGATTACACTGGTGTTGGTGATGATGGTATTTGCCTATCGGCCGTTGTGGTTGCGCTCGCTACTACGCTTCGCCACCGTTGTGGCGAACGGATTATTTGGCTGGATCAATGATAAGACGTTGTTTACCAAGGATTGGGCCGGTAAAGTGGCACACCAGTTTGGCGAGGGCGCACGCAACATTGTGGCAAACGCTACTGAATCCAAAAAAACGTTTGCGTGGGCTGCAGCCTCGCATCTGCTTGATTTGCTGACCATCTTCATTCTTTTCCTCAGTTTTCACTACATCATTTCACCCGGAGTGCTACTTTCGGGGTTTGTGATGGGGCTGCTATTTGTAATCATCCCCATTACGCCGCAGGGCATCGGAACTGCTGAGGGGATTATGATCGTGACCTATCATCATTTGGGGGTACCAACCGAGATAGCGACGGTGGTCACCTTAGCGTTTCGTGGGTTATCTTTTTGGCTTCCGGCGGCTTTGGGATTCATTTTATTGCAACGCCGGACCCTGATGCATCATCTTGACAATTTAAACGTCCAGAATCAAAGTAGTAATGTATGAACCTGTTTCACCTCATTATTTTGATTCTGCATATACTCGGAGCCGCACTGATCATCGGTACTGCGTTTTATTCAGTTGTGGCAGTGATGAAGCCCAATTTTTCCAAAACCGAGCTCGGGATTATCTTGTTTTTAAATCGCTACACTGGGGCCCTAATTGGTACGCAGTTTGTAACCGGGGTGATATTGATGGCAACCGATTGGGATGCCTTAAAATCGAATCCACTGCCGTGGGTCAAGCTCGGGCTTTTCTTAATCAATGGGGTTGTAGCTAAAGTTTTGATTGAAAGCAAAGTCAAAGAATTAACCAGCAAAGATAGCATTCAACAAGAGACTGTGGCCAAATTAAAAACCGGAGCCCTCATTTCACTCTTGATTTTTGTGACCATTGCCATACTCGGCATTATTCTCGTCGAAACTACTTAAGGATAAGATCAAAATCGCATAGATGCCGAAGTGTAAAAAGCTTTGAACGGAAAGTTCCAAGATACAGATATATTGCCGCTATTTTGCAGCTTGAGTGACAATCCAACTGAGCGGAACCCACTTTCGGCGCTCACTGTGCCAAATAAATCAGCACACATATTATACCCTCCGGATTCAAGAGAAATCACATTGGTAAAGCGAACGTTTGCTCCGACGTCACCCAAATTAAATTGCTGCCAGCTGGCAAGAGTTGGGGTGACGGTGATTTGATGGTCGCTCTGATCGAACGGATTAATAGCACTTCCCTTCTCACGTTTTGGTATTTTGTTGTAGTGAAATTTAAGTGAAAGCGCATCTCGAAAGCTTTTTGGGGGTAATGTCGCAACTGTAGAGAACAGAAGTTGCTGTATCATCGGGTCAGATAGACTGCCAGTATAAGCATCCCTAAATTTGGTCAGTGCCACTGCTTTTTCGGGGTCTGTTAAGGGCGCGGCATGTTTAATACCCTTGAGGTAGGTGTCGAGATCGGTCCAATTTGGACCGGTTGATGCCGCAGCTTGGTCGTGCAGTATTTTTTTCAAGTTATTCAGACTGGTTGTGTTTGCTACATTTACCTGGTCACTCGCAAAAATAGTTTTTACTTGATTATCATGTGATACAGGAAAAGCATCATCAGAGGTGCAGAAGGTTGAGGCATCAGCGCCATATTGTTGATAAACAACAGAAGCCCCGACACCCAAGGCTATTAATACTGCACCTGTAATAAATAATCGTTTTAAGTTAGGTGTTAATTTCATAAGGATTCTCAATAATTTTCCACGATACGCTTTAAGTATTACACACCATAGTGTTGGCGTCTATATTGTGCAAGTACTACCCGAGTTTATTACAGGAGGGGGCCTTGTCTATTGCAGCCTTGTCGCGTAACGCGGTACTATGTAAGTGTGAGAACATTGCAATGCAATTAGACGGCCAAACAAATGCCCATAAACCGATTTCACGTCCGATGATGCAGCGAATTGTTTTAATTGGTGCTTTGGTGTTGATAATCGGGACTGGTGGGTTTGTAATCTACTGGCAACTCAAACCATCGGCCAATGGCCCCGGTGGTGGCGGTATTAGTAGCTGTAGCGGCAGTGGCTGCACGATAGGAGCCAGTCCTGAAACAAATTTACAAGGTATTTTCGGTCTAGCATGCCCACCTACGAGCTCGGCAACGTATTCTTGCAAAGGATTCGATACAAATCCTGGGATTAATACGAAACAATTGGTCTATACCTCAGTGGTTAATGACTCAATCAATTATATCGATGACACCTTTTTGAGCTGTCGCGATGCTTTCGAGTCAGAGCGCTTTGGGCTACCGCCATGGACCACTATTCCTCCTGGTGCGCTCGATGCTCCTTACGACAACGACAATGGCTTTACGCATTGCCACATTAGCAATTTTCAGCAAGATGCAAAAGGCAATTACAATTTTGATGAAACAATCTCGGCCAAAATTTCACCCGATCAGTTTTCGACCGTTTATAACACCAGTACAACTCAAGATAGTGCTACAGAGCAAAATAATCTTGGCGGCACAATCACTGTTCAAGCGAGCCCGTATCTTGAACTTACCAACAGTACTCATTTGTGGGATATGCCACCGCCGTGGACCAGTAAAACCAAACAGTGGGATTATACTGCTATTACCGGGACCTACAATGGCGATTTTTCGCGGCATTTGGATAAACAGGATGATTTAAGTAGCCAACTATTTAATTACACTGATTTAACGGTTGATAAAACGAAAAGTAGTTGGAAACAAACCCTGACGGGTGACGTCGATGCCAGCATAGGGCTGAGCTGGAGTGCTCCCGATGCCAAGGCTCTGCGTACCGATGGGAATGCTTTTCAGATGAATTTAACCAAGCTGGCTTTTTGCCCCACCAAATGTACCTTAACCTACAAAGAAATTCAAAACGTGGTGGCCGATAAAATCAGCCCAACTGATGCAGACTTTTATGTTGGGAAAATCACCTCATATGCCGAGCATAGCGAGACCTATTCTGGTACGGGCGTTGCAGACCCAAATAATTATACGGTAAATTGGAATACTGATTTAACAGTGCAAAAACATGATGTACGAAAGTGGACGCATAATCTTGGTTGTGCAGTTGATCCCACTAAACCGCAATACTGCAACATTGGCATGACGCTCCGGCCAGATTATTGCAATATTAGTACTAATTCGAACGGCGGCCCACCTCCTCCTATAGGAGGTGGTAACCCACCAATCCTTACCCAAAAAGGGTGCGGCTTCTTAGCGTGGACATGGACCGGTGATCAAACCAGTGACGCCACCATTAAGCCATTCCAAGATAACTATCAGGATGTTACTACGAATGTAACTAAATCAATCCACTACACAGATCAGGTAACTGGTGGTTGCTGGACAGGATCCTATGTAAAATGTACGCACAAACAAGACCGCACCGAGCAAGCAACTAAGCAACAAAAACGTACGGTGCGAGGCAAGAGCGATACTCTCGTAGTAACCGGTAACGGTGTAACAGTTAACGATGAAACTGTTGCCGACCCGGCAGCTAATCCACAGGAATGCCGTACAACTGAGAAGGGAAACTACAATTACAATGGCCCGTTCAGTAACTATTCGGACCCCGCGCCAATGAAAGTGGCTTCATTTGATTGGCAGCCACATCTTACCGTACCCCCTTCAGGACGATGTCATTATAAGGGAGGTACTGGATATTCACTGCTCCAGTTTATCTGGAACCCGACGAACGGCAGCCTCGTGCACAATCTTTATGGCTCATATTTAGGAGATATGAAAGTCCCAGGCTTGTTCTTCGCTTCGAGCGGCGATAATTTAACTACTATCGTCCGGTCTCCGAATTTTAAAGCTGTTCCAAAAACAATCGTATTGTGGACCTCGTGGGATCGCAATAACAGCGCGGAAGATGCTGATTTCGAATCGGAATATACTACTATTAAGCAAACCCTGGACGATCTGGTGAGCAAAGGAACGCAGGTCATTGAATACGATACTGCCTCAAAAAGTAAGATGCTAGCAGCTTTGCCGTCTGTTCCAAACGGTGCATGGTTAATTAATTTAGGGCACGGCTCGGTTGTAGGGCTAGCGGCAGGGGCGGACACCGTCCCATACTGGCAAATCACTAAATACTTGGATGAGCATAATGTTCGTCTTGATTTGTTTGCGGCTACGAGCTGCTTTGCCAGTCGCTTGACTATTGCCGACCACGTACTTGCAGGAGTAGGGGTTGGGTATGAGTCGCCTTTCATGCACAGTTTTGGCCTGGTTACTTCCGCCTTAGTTGGCAATGGCGATGCGCAATTGCATGTTACTACAACAAATTTAGCTCAGTATTGGGAGAATCGGCTTGGGCTTACTCAAACCTGTAAAATCGGTCCGGGGTGGAAATAAGCTACCAAGATTAGCCGCGCCTCTACACAAATCCGGGGAAATAATCGGTTTTGATGTGTGAGCGTGGGATGTTGAGATTTTTCAGTAATGATTCAAACGCTTGTACCATGGCGTGTGGCCCAGAGAGATAAAACTGGCGATTTTGATAATCTGGGATGCTTGTTATCATCGCTTGATCGATCATACCTACATGCCCGGGCCAGCCGGCTGGGATTTTGGTTGCGTCAGTGAGGGTGTAGATGGTGGTGAGGCCAACGGCCTTGCCTTGTTCAAAAACGTCAGCGTAGGCAATGTCTGCGGCGACGCTATTACTATATAAAAGAACAATGTCTCTTTTTTGATTAGTGTCGATTAAGTATTTAACCATACTGCGGAATGGAGTTATGCCGATGCCGCCGGCGATAAAAACACACTTTTGGTTTGCGTCTTTAGGCAAGGTAAAGCTGCCGGCCAGGCTGCTGGCCGAGATAGCTTGACCTGGTGTGAGGCTCTGTAATTGCTGTTTGAATTTGCTCGCCTGCGGGTAAAATTTAACCCCCATGCGCAGCTCTTTTTCGGTTGGTGATGAGGCAATGGTAAAGTAGCGACGATTGCCTCTTGAATCACCCTGCGGAGTGGCAAGCGTCCACTCCAGGTATTGTCCGGGCATAAACGTAAACGCAGTGGTTGGCTTAAATACAAAATCGATAATACCCGATCCCACCCGCTCTTGGCGTTGCAGAGTAAGCATTGCCCTAAACTTTGGACTAACAATCCACGAAAATACATTACCGGCCAGCAGTGCCAGTTCGGGTGTAGAATAGATTGACGCAAAATGTACTTGCGGCGCAAACAACGCCCCGATTAGTGCACCGTAGATTATTTGCAGGGTATGAGTTGGTGGTGTGGTAAGCGGCTCGGTTAGCATGATCCCAGCAAAAAAGAACAACGGGGAATAAAGCACAGTTTTGTCGAGTGCGCCAATGACACTGGTCCCTTTCATAACAGCAAAGATAGTTACTGAGATTACTGCTGCCATTGTGAAACTAGCAGCCATATCGAACCGCCGGATTTTCCGAATAATTAGCACAGTGCCAATGAGCACAATGGGGAGCATCGCGGTATTGCCGACCCACCAACTAGCCGCTTGTCCAGTGGAGGCTGCTGTGATAGCCACGGCAATAGCCACCGGATTAAACAGGTGTTTGTGATTCCAGGCAATCATGTATTTTGAAGCCATAGCCAAGGTGGCGGCCATGGCCAAAAATGCATACGTAGCAATTGAGTGATCTGGGTTAATGATCAGGGTTAAAATAAGCGCTGTGATATATGCGGATTCGACGTTTGGAATTGCCCCGTATGTGCGAGCAAAAATAAGGTTTGCCAAAAGCGCTACTGCAATGGTAAACAGGCAAGAGGCGACGATTGATACGGCGCTATAGGGCAAAATGCCAAATAGGGAAAAAATAACTGCTACCACAATGAGCGTGATCAAATAGTACAACACCAGGCGGTACATGGTAATTTTATTTAGAAAGTCGTCAATGATTATCATATGTTATTTCGCCACATAGTGTTCAAATTCGCGGGTCATGGTTGCAACACCATTTGCATCAATTTGGTATCCTTCAAAACCGGGTAGCTGCTCTATAAAGTGTATGCCGTCTTTGCCCATGGCAAAAGCGGCGGTCGCAAACCGATCTGCGTCATAAATGTTTGGCCCAATCACGGTGAGGCTGACAATTTCGGTGACAGGAGCGCCGGTTTTTGGATTATAAATATGCTGTCCGCGCTCGTAGGTGCCAGATGTAGCAATCGCACCATTGTTGATAGCAATCACTTTTACAATCTCATGCTTATTAAATGGATTTCGAACGCCGACGCGCCACTTTTTACCTTCGCCGTTGTGACCACGGGCTGCAACATCGCCTCCGGCATCGATATAAAAATTATGCAGTTGACTGTGCTCGAGTAGCTGTGCCGCCTGATCAATCGCCCAGCCTTTGACGATGCCCGATGGGTCGCACGTAGGAAACCGACCAATGTCAAAATAACCACTCGTCTCGCCTTTTGTCTGCCGAGCTAGCTCAAAGATTTTTTGTACATCCTTGCTCGCATTTGCGAGAGTTAATTCGCCTCGATTGAGCCGCGATATCTCGCTCTCAGGTTTGTAGGTACTAAAGGTGCGGTCAACGGCCCGAAAATAGTTAAAAATATCGGTCAAATGGTTTGGTGTAACGGTGTCGTCCACTACCTCGACCGTTATCGGCATGCCCATTATCAGCTTGGTTTGTTTCATGCTCGAGCCTGTTGCAGCACATCGGTCAGTGCTTGGATAAAGGCTTCACTTGTAGCAGTGGCTCCAGAAACTACATCGACGTTGGCACTTTGAGCGGCGATGGTTTCGGATTTTAAGATCGGCGTAGCCACACTGTTAATGCGTACCGAATTGGCGCGGTCTTGGGGGTAATCTAAAAATGCTAGGTTGGTAATTTTGCCTTTAGCGACAGTCACTTTTATTTGCACATTCCCGTAAAAGGCATCCGTCGAAGGGCTGGTGTAGGTGCCATCTTTATAAGCAGTGTTGCTAGAAGATGGCGTAGTCGTTGTAGGTGGAGGTGAAGATGCTGCAGGGGAATCTTGTGAACTCGGTATTGATGATGATTGATCGCTCGAGCTACTAGTTGGCGTCTCGGTCACGGCGGGAGTGGACGCCGATGTGCCAACCTGCTCGGTTGGCGTTTTTGGTCGTAGCGCCACGGTATAGAATGCAAAAAGCACCAGTATAACGCCTGAAAGTAGGTATTTTTTGATTGTCATACCTCTATTATCCATTGCTCTACTGTATGAGACAAATCTGAAAATAGCCTGAGTAAGTGGTTCTCAGCTAATATTCAGCGTATATGCTATACT
>CAZLPY010000023.1:0-13661 GCA_964561525.1 uncultured Candidatus Saccharibacteria bacterium
AGATCGTTTTGTAGAACCTTCAGCAATATTCAATGCTATTGAATAAGCAGCGCGACGCAACTGATCGGTGAGTCCGAATTGTTCCGTTTTAGGTAACTCTAGGGATAGTCCATGTACAAAGCGAATAAAAACTCGTGCATCTTGCCACACTTCTAACTTCTCGAATCTGAAGTACCCTATTGCATTAGTCATTAGTCATTGGTCTTATTGCGATATCATCGCTTTGCAAACTGCGGAGCGCGGCGAGCACTGTGCAAGCCGTATTTTTTACGTTCTTTTTCCCGCGAATCACGAGTGAGTAAACCGGCTTTTTTGAGAGTAGCACGAAGTGCAGCATCAAACTCTACCAAGGCGCGTGCCAATCCATGGCGAATGGCAATGATCTGTCCTTGGGCTCCCCCACCATGTACATGAGCCGAGATATCAACTTTGTCGGTTAATCCAACTAACGTAATGACGCGTGCGATATAGGGATCAGTCACGATGTCAGCATCGTTCACTATGTATTTTCCGGACCCTTTCATCACTCGTACTTGTGCTATTGCCGCTTTACGTCGGCCAGTGCCGTAGTGGTAGGTTGGAGCAGCTTCCTTAATGGTCTCTGTCGTTTTTGGTTTTGTCGCGGTCATGTAATTCCTTACTAAAGATTCAAAATATGGATATTAGGCTGTGCTTGTTTTCTTTACTTCAGATTTCGATTTTTGGATCTCGTGCTTGGTAATGTTTGCCACGTGTGGATGCTCGGATCCGGCATATACTTTTAAGCGCAGTAACCACTGATCGCGCAGGCGATTTTTTGGCAACATTCCGGAAACGGCACGAACGATAATTTGTTCAGGACTGTCCTTACGCAACACGGCCGTATTTGTAGTGCGTAATCCTCCAGGATAGCCGGTGTGGTGAATGTAGCGCTTATTGGTTTCTTTGTTGCCGGTGACCGCAACAGCGGCCGCGTTGGTGATCACAACGGTGTCTCCCACATCGATGTGGTTGCGAAACGATGGCTTGTGTTTACCACGCAGTAATACTGCGGCTTCAGTAGCAAGGCGTCCGAGAACCTTACCTTTTGCATCAAGATGATGCCACTGACGTGTTAGATTATTTGGTTGATTTTTCATTGGTTTTTTCAGTAGCTTTCGTGGCAATCTTTTTGGTGGTCCTGGGTGGTTTAGGTGCGTCCACCGTTGGAACAACGTTTCGATCCATCAGCTCTACGCGCACAACCTCTGCCCCGTCTCCTAGGCGTTGTCCCAGTGAAACAGTGCGGCTGAAGCCGCTTAAACGAGCCTCATATCTCGGCACTAATATATCAAACATTTTTTTAACTGCCAGATCATTAAATACTTCACCGAGTAACTGTCTTCGCGCATGCAATGTATTTTGCTTGGCGGTGCTGATCCAACGGTCTACTAAGCCTTTAACTGCATGAGCCTTGGCGCGGGTCGTATCAACTCGCTCATACAAGATGATTGAAGTTGCGAGATTACGCAGCAAATGCTCGCGATTGGCTCGTTTTCGGCTTAAGGTTGCAATTCGAGGCATCACTACTCCCGTATCTTATTAATTTCGGTTAGAGCTTTTGGCCCAAGCCCTGAAACCGCCTTTAGATCATCATCTGAGGCTGCTTTCAATGCAGTCAGCGAGCCAAAGCCATTTTCACCGAGGATTTTAGCTACGCGTGCCGGAATGCCTGCCGAAACCAGCTCCGTCACTTCGTTGTTGATGGGATCGGCAGCTGTTTCAGCGTCCGTTGACGTCTGGACCGGAACATCATCAAAATGTGCGAGCAATCCAAATTGATCAACCAAAATAGCAGATGCTGCTTTAAATGCATCGTCTGGAGTAATGGTACCATCAGTTTGGATGGTCAAATGTAGCTCGTCGTAGTTAGTCATTTTACCGACGCGAGTATTTTCCACCTCAATCGAAACTGATCTGACCGGGGTAAATAAACTATCGATAGCAATAGTACCAAGAGACAGCGACTTTGCCTCACGTTTTTCGACCGGGTCGTAACCCCGCCCATACTCTACGATTACGTCGAGATTCAGCGTGGATTTTGCACTGAGCGTTGCAATATGTAAGTTTGGATTTGCGATGCGCACTTTACTATTTGGCTTAAAATCTTTTGCGGTGACTGTACCCGGTCCTTTTGACGATAAGGTTAATGTGACAGGTTCGGCGGTATCAAGCATCTCTACACTTAAGTTTTTGAGGTTTAAAATGATCTCCACTGCGTCTTCTTTTACGCCAGGGATCGAACTGAACTCGTGATTTGCTCCCTCAATTGTAACCGAACTGACTGCTGAACCCGGAAGTGACGAAAGCAGCACACGACGCAACGCATTACCCAATGTATGGCCATAGCCTGGGAAAAGGGGTGTAATACGAAACAGGGTTGTGTCTGCCGATTGCTGCTCTGTCGTAACGTGCGGGAGAATGATTTGTTCCATTGGAATCCTTTCGATAGTCTAATAAGTTAGCGCGAATAATACTCAACGATTAGCTGTTCGTTGATGTCAGGATCAACGTCCGCTCGTACTGGCAATTGTGAAACGGTAGCGGTAAGCTTCTTTTTGTTGAGTTCCAGCCATGGGGCGGTCATATCAAATGGCATCTCCCCAAACGGATCAGTCTTACGCGGTGTAATAATATCACCAACCGCTACCTGCATTGAAGGAATATTGGCTCGGTGATCGTTGACCTGAAACCAGCCATGGCTGACGAGCTGACGGGCATGGGCACGGGTTAAGGCGAACCCAGCGCGGTAAACGACGTTATCGAGACGTGTTTCAAGCAATTGCAGCATCAGCTCAGCAGTGTTAGCCGCAGAGCCAGCGGCTTTTTGGTAATAGCGCTTAAATTGGCCTTCATTTACTCCATATAGTCGACGTACCTTCTGTTTTTCACGAAGTTGTCGGGTGTATTCCTTCATTTTACGTTCATCCGAAGACACGGCAGCGGTAACCGAGGTAAATGAAGGGTTTTTAGACCGGATGCTTTTTTCGCGTAAGAACAATGCCTGAGCATTTTTACGACGTCGTGGTGATGTAGATAGTTTTGCTGGCATAATTAAACTCTTCGTGGTTTCTTGGCTCTGACCCCATTGTGTGCTATGGGTGTACGGTCCTTGATTGATAAGATGTCAATGCCAGAGTTACCGAGCGCACGAATGGCTGATTCGCGGCCTGATCCGACGCCTGATACATGCACCGAGGCCTCCGTCATGCCGACGGTCTTTGCACGTTCAAGCACTGCCAACATGGCCATTTGAGCTGCGTACGGTGTAGATTTACGCGCGCCTTTGAAGCCGCTGGATCCAGAGCTCGCCCAGGCAATAACGTTGCCACCAGCATCGGCTACGGTGATAATGGTATTATTGAACGTCGATTGCACCGAAATAATCCCTTTCGGAACATTCTTTTTGATGCGTGATTTTCGGGTTGTAGCTTTGGTTGGTTGTTTAGGCATTGGTATGTAGTAGTTGCGGGCCTGATGCGAAGATATCGCCTACGTGCATCAGGAGCAAACAATGTATTCCTTATTAAGTCTTTTGTGCAGCAGCTTTGCGTCCTGATCCAACCGTGACTCGGCGATTTCCACGACGAGTACGCGAGTTGGTACGGGTGCGCTGGCCACGTGAAGGCAGGTTGTGGGTGTGACGAGACCCGCGAAACGCACCAATTTCCTTTAATCGCTTGATGTTTTGGCTGACTTCTTGGCGCAAGTCACCTTCGACGCGGTAGTTTTTATCGATAACTTGTCGAATTCGCTCAATTTCATCTTCGCTTAAATCTTTAACGCGTGGGTTTTCAGTAATATTTGCCTGGGTCAGAACAACTTTTGCGTTTGATGGGCCAATGCCATACAGGTATGACAGCGCTGTTTCAACGCGCTTGTCGGTTGGGATGTTCACACCGGCAATACGAGCCATTAGTAGCTTCCTTTGGTCGCAAATCCTAAATTCGAATTTCGAATTTCGAATGTAATATTTAATTCGGATTTTGTGCTTCGAATTTCGGATTTCATAAATTAGCCTTGACGCTGCTTATGCTTCGGGTTTTCACACAGTACACGCACCACGCCACTACGTCGAATAACGCGGCATTTATCACACATTTTCTTGGCTGATGCTCGTACTTTCATCGGAATTACTTTCTACGCTGGTTGCTTCGGTATCAGATTTGGTTGCATCGTCGGCTTTAGGCACGGTAGATTCTGGCTTAGCCAAGATTGTCGCTGCAGGAGTCATACCTGGGCGCTGTATCGGCAGTCTGCGTGTGATTCGGCCTTTGGTCAAATCGTAAACACTTAACTCAACGAGCACACGATCACCTGGCAGTATCTTGATGTAATTGAGGCGCATTTTGCCGGACAGATGAGCTAAGATAGCTTGATTACTATCCAAATTCACACGAAACATAGCATTGGGTAGCGATTCCTCAACGCTGCCTTCCAGCTCTATCACATCTTCTTTTGCGCTCAAATGATGACCTTGTTAGTGCTTCGCAACACAAAATCGAACCGAAATTCGACATCTCAATGGTACCATAATGTCGAAAATTTTGCAAGGGCTTGGCTTATTGCGATACTTTCAGCTTAGGCCCAGCCAACGCCATGACGGCTACCGCCGCAAGAGTCCATAAGCCAAGCACCGGAACGGCGTAATAAATGGCACCTCCGCGGGCTTCGAGAGCGTAATTAATGCCTTCCCAGCTTAAGACGCAGTAACAGGAGGTTATGGCAAAAAACAGATATTCCTCAATGGGTAAATCGAACAGCTTAATTCCAAGGGTGTCTTTAGGGTTAAATTGCCAAAGCCAAATTGGGTCCCTTCCGCCATGTCGGGTAGCCCAGATGTCATAGAGCGTCCCCAATATTGTGACAATGGCAGCAAAGATTAGTAAATGTGGTAGCGAAATACGATTGTGCAAAAAATAGGCCTGAACCAGCGCTGGAATCGTGAAAACCAATAATAAGCTTGCGACGTAGGTGTAGTGCTTCATTACCTTATCATAAATGAGAATCACAAAATGATCCAATCATATGCTACAGGACTGACGACCGTTGTGTAAGCGTGCATCGTACAGTGGCATAGAACGACTCACGGGAGAGAGGCTTATGTATCTGAGGGTCTACGTTGACATAGCAGCATAATTGTGCTATTATTTTGGTGTTGCAAGCGCAGCATTTTTACATCCTATTGTGGCTGGAAGGAGCACCGCAATGCATCTCAAAACCGTGCAAGAGCTTAGTGTGAGTGCGCCTGTCGAGATTGATCTATTGCCGGCGGCTTATCGTTTCCTTCACCAGAGGCCTTTCCTACGCGGCCTATATGTCCTCGGATTGATTAGTTTTGCGGCATGCTTGTCGCGGGCTGCCTACCTCCACCTAACAAGCGGCATGTCAGATGCCGCTACGTCACATTTGGCGGTTGGTGCACTCTTCTCATTCGCTATCTCTGTTATATCAGCCATTGAAGGTAGTCTTAGCGGATCGACCACACCGGAAGCACTCAGATGCGATGACCGCGATTATCAACAGCGCATCAAGATATTGGCGAAAGATCCGCGGTTTCGGACCCTGCTACGGTCGATCAATATTTACCAGCAAAAACAAGCTGATTCAACAATCTCAAGCGACGAAAAGCGGGAATTGGCGGCTCACTGGCTACCAAGATTCACGGAAACATGGATAGCGTTGCATGTCGCAGCAGGACTTGCGGTTAATGATGAGCAAACGCGAATACGGGCGTATAACGCTGAGATTGAGGGTGACGCGGGAGTTCCGAACACCTTGCTTCGCCCCGCTATGCCATATGGGGTTGGCCAAGATGCTCCACAGCACACCGATGCTAGCACAGAAGCTCCTTGCAAGATCAACTCCGCCAACTAACCACGCTCGAGGTACCCAACCTCGGGCGTTTTACAACTATTATTTTAGCGCATAATTTGATTAACAACTCTGCATACGTAAAGCTATCGCTCGAATAGGTTGACTGAATCGTTTGGGTCATTATGTCAAAATTTGATGTCCGGTTTTGGTTACCAAAACGGTGTGCTCAAAGTGAGCTGCGAGTGAGCCGTCTGCTGTCCGTACCGTCCATCCGTCAGCGTCGGTCACGATGTTCCATTTTCCAGCCGTCAGCATTGGCTCAATAGCGATAGTTTGGCCTTCGTGGAGCACTGGTCCTTGGTGAGGTGTGCCATAATTTGGAATTGAGGGATCCTGATGGATCTGCTCGCCGACGCCGTGCCCAACGAGCTGTCTCACTACTCCGAAGTGATGAGCCTCAGCGTGGTGTTGCACGGCATGACCAATATCCCCAACGTGAGCCCCGTCCCGCACTACAGCCAGTGCGCGCAGCAAACACTCATACGTCACCTTCAGTAACTCCTGATTCTTGGTGAGTATAGAGAGTTTCATGATCTGGTCGACTAATTCGCATCCCTGCTCAGTTACAATCACGCTTGTTGCGCTATCGGTAAAATAACCATTGTAGGCGACGCCGAGATCAAGACTGACAATATCGTCTATTCGAAATTTGTATGCTGATGGGATACCATGTACTACTTCGTCGTTGATCGAGACGCACAACGAATTTGGGAATCCGTTGTAGCTTTTGAAGGCTGGAGTACCTCCTAATTTCAGAATCTCGGCCTCTGCGAGGAAATCTAACTCAAGTCCGGTGTTTCCTTCCGCCACGTTGTGTGCAACGGTTCCTAGCACTTGCCGTAACAGTGCTCCACCTTCACGCATGCTCTGTGTTTTTTGAGCGGATATCATAGGAGTTTCTTAACGGTTGTATCGATCTGAGTGGCGATATTCTCGATTGATGGCGCGGCGTCAACGTGATAAAGCTCAAAATGCTCCGCTAGTAATTGAATAATTGGCTCGGTGTGTTCATGATAGGTTTTAAGTCGTTGCTTGACTGATTCGGGAGTATCATCGCTTCGTTGCTGTAGAGCATTCCGGCAGTTCGGGCATTTGGACCCAGATTTCTGCAGTTTTTCGACATCACTCGGCGGCACGACGAATCCGCAGTTCGGGCATATCAGTCGTTTTCCAATCCGCTGAATTGCAGCTTGATCATCTAAATCCATTTTGATGATAATACCGGGCGTTATGTGTGAAGAGAGGTACTGAATTAACCAATTGGCCTGGTTAATATTACGGGGATAGCCATCAAAAAGAAGTGAGTTTTCGCCTAAGCACTTTTCAATCAAGTTGGCCGCTCCATGATTGATTATGTCGTCTGGTAGCAGTTGACCCTGATCCATAAGCGCGCGAGCTTCCTTACCCATGCTGTTTTGCAAACCAGCCAGCTCACGAGTGATATTGCCACCAGCGATGTAACACAAAGCATATTTTTGCATCAAAATTTGTGCCTGAGTTCCCTTACCGGAACCTTGCGGACCTATCAATATAATTGCAATACGTTTTCGCATAATAACGTTACATTAGCATGATGATGCGTGATCGTAAACCACGCTAATTCTTGGCAGGTGAATCGATTATTTCAGTACAGCACTTTCACCGGAGTCCACACCCCTTTGTCGCCCTTGCTGAGGGGTTGATTAAGCATCACAGTGTAGAGCTTTCCTTGATGGGTTACTTCAACGCTTGCTTCCCCTTTGGTGGTATCTTTAGTTTTTTCGATATACAGATCGTTATTATCAAAACCAAACCGTGCCAGCAATGGTGATCGTTGTACCACTTGTGCAGGTACCAGTCGATACGATAATTGACCGGTTCCGGCGTTGGCGTAATCCTGGGCAGTCTGTAAATTCTGCTTTTCATCGTCTGTCGCAGGAACGCTGTACTCTCGGGCTTGTGAGGTGGCTGCCTCTGCTGCGGTTGGAATTTTCAGCACCTGTCCTTCCTTTAATACAGAATGTTCATCTAAACCGTTAACCGATGCAAGTGACGGCCAGTCGACGCCGATTTCCTTGCCGATTGAGTAAAGCGTTTGGCCTTTTTTGACTAAATACGTTTTAGCACTATCAAGCTCTGACGAAGCGTTATTAGCGCTCGATGCATCACCGGCTGCTGGACTTAAGCTCGCGACTGCAGCTGACTGATTTGTAGACTGACTAACTGCATCAGTTTTGCGATGACGTTGGTTTGCATAATTTGCTCCCCCAAAAAAACCAGCTCCGGCTGCTGCGCTGATGGAAACGATGAAAGTAGTTACGATATAGCGATGCTTCATTATCTTACTATACAGCAAATTGCGCTGCGGTCGCTACAGTAGTGACGCATCGATGAATGGGAGGGACTGGTTTAGATCAGTGACGTTGTGTGCTTGAAGATTAATTTAGTAGTGATCGTATGAGGTCATCACCAACTGGGCTTGAATTTGACGCATTGTTTCAATCACTACCGACACCACAATCAAAATACCGGTGCCGCCTAAAATTAGCGTTTGGTCACCTGTCCATAGTGGCACTAACACCGGCAAGAGCGCCACTAATCCAAGAAAAATGGATCCAACTAAGGTGATACGGGCAATGATGCCAGCGACGTAGTGCGCTGTTTCAGTTCCGGGACGAATCCCGGGAATAAAGCCACCTTGTTTTTGTAAATTTTCTGCAATTTGCGCCGGCTGTAGCACGATCGATGTGTAAAAATAGGTGAAGAAAATGACCAATAAAAAGTACACTGTGCCGTAGACTGGGGCATTTGTTTGTGCTGATAAGGTGTTCACAATCCATGTTGCGGCATGAGCGAGCCAGGGTGAGCGAACATTTTCAAAAAATCGGCCGATAATTTGTGGAAAAAGCAGCATTGAAATTGCAAAAATAATTGGAATAACCCCGGCGATATTGACTTTAATTGGCAAATAACTGTGGACCGAGTCGCCGGTTGCGCCTTGGTAACGCCTGGCGTAGGTGACTGGTATCTTACGAATTGCATCGTTCATCAGCACAATCACCGCAATGAGGATAATTGATGCAATGATAAATACAGCAAATTTTAGCAGTTCTTTTGTGTCAATATTGCCCCCGGCCACAATCAAGCTATACTTTTGAATAAATGTGTTCGGCAACCCAGCCAGTACACCGACTGTGATAATCAGTGAAACACCGTTTCCGATACCACTTTCCGAAATGATCTCGCCGAGCCACATCAGGAACGTAGTACCGCCTGTTGATACAATTAACATGTTGACCAACTGAGCGGCTGTCCATGGATTAATTACCCCTTGGTTGCGCAGCAGCAGCAGCGTTGCGTAACCCTGCAAAATCGCTAGCGGTATGGTTAAATATCGAGTGTATTGATTAAGGCGCTGCCGGCCGAATTCCCCTTCCTTCGATAGTGCTTCGAGTGATGGAACGATTACGGTGAGCAGTTGAATAATGATCGAGGCAGTAATGAATGGTCCAACTCCCATCAGTACTACCGAAAATCGGGCGAGTGACCCGCCGGAAAAGAGGTCAAGCAATCCAAATACTTGGTTTTGACCGTTTGGGTCAAAAAATTGGCGCAATCGGTCAGGGGTAACGTTTGCTAACGGAATATGCACCAATACCCGTGTTAGCAAAAGCAGTGCCACGGTGATGGCGATGCGCTTGCGTAATTCAGGATTAAGGAAGATGCGTCGAAGAGTGTTCATAGGTGTAAAACGAAGGTGCTTGTTTACTAACGTGGCAAATAGTGAATTAGGGGGTGCTCTGTAATCAGCCTTAGGCTGCTTAAATCTTTTTGTCAGAAACTTTAAGTTTACTGGCTGATTTTGGTTTCGCCACAGGTTTGGCGGTTTTGTGTAGCGATTCTTGTAGACGAGTTGTAAGCACAATTCCTTCTTCAAATGAGAAATGTTTTGATCGCACCGTTGCGCCGATAATTTTAACTCGTCGATCAATACGACTAATTAATGCATGCGTTTCAAGTTGCTGTTTAGTGATGATGGAGTTGTCTTCAAACACCGCTTCAAGCTGTCGCCATGATACGCTCTCGGGTTTTTGCACAAAGCTTTTTACCCCATGAAAACGTGGTATGCGCTGCATCAACGGTGTTTGCCCGCCTTCAAAACGGCGCGGGATATTATATCCGGAACGCGATTTTTGACCTTTAGTGCCGCGGCCAGCTGTTTTGCCTTGTCCGGCTGCAATTCCGCGTCCAATGCGATGTTTGGTTGATGTCTTTAGGGACGGCAATTGATGTAGTTTCATCGCTCCAGCTTTCGTCTGATTTGCAGTGATTGCAAAGCCTGAATTGTTGCCCCAACTACGTTTACAGCGTTGCTCGATCCAAGTGATTTGCTTAAAATATTTTTAATGCCGGCTAATTCAACAACTGCTCGTACCGGTCCTCCTGCAATAACAGATGTTCCTTTGCCGGCTGGTTTGAGTAATACATGAGCTCCTGCGTGACGAGCGCTGACATCATGCAAAATAGTATCGTTGGTAATTTGCACGGTAATCATATTTTTTTTGGCCGCACTGACTGCCTTCGCGGTAGCACCGGACACATCGCTCGCTTTGCCGAGTCCAAATCCGACGCGCCCTTTGCGGTCGCCGATAACCACTAATACCCGTGATCGCATGCGTCGGCCACCTTTTACTACACGCGCAACTTTACCGACGCTGACAACCTTTTCTTCAAACTCTTTGTGTGCTTTTTCCACCATACTCCTTAAAAAATCAATCCGTTTTGACGAGCCGCTTCCGCAAGAGCCTTGATCCTACCATGGAACCGAAATCCACCACGATCGAATCGTACTGCAGTAATGTTAAGATCGTGTGCACGCTTCGCAATTTCAACCCCAACGCCCGCTGCTTTTTCAGATTTTGTCAGTGCTTTTTTGGTCTTGTCAGTAGCGATATGGGAATCACTGGCTGCTGCAAGCGTTTTTTGGGACAGATCATCGATTACTTGGGCATAAATGTGTTTTGCAGAGCGAAACACAGCCAAGCGAGGTGTAGCTGCGTCGCCGCGCGTATGTGGCTTAATTCGTGCTCTAATTCGGTTACGTGCGTTTTTTTGCATAATTGCTTTCCTTTAGGCCTTCGCGGCTTTACCGGCCTTACGTCGTACAAACTCTCCCGAGTAACGGATGCCCTTACCTTTATACGGTTCAGGCTTCCGGGTTTGCCTAATTTGAGCAGCTATTTGGCCAACCTCGACGTTATTGTTACCGCTGACTGAAATAGTGTTTTTCTCAACCTTAAATACAATACCTTCAGGGGCAGCAATTACGACAGGATGCGAAAAGCCTACGCTCAAAACAAGATCATTGCCTTGCAGCGCTGCGCGATATCCCACCCCGTGAAGCTCGAGTTTTTTGGTAAATCCGTCGGTTACTCCGGTGACCATATTGGCCAGCAAAGTGCGTGTCAGCCCGTGGTATGAGCGTGATTGAATGGTATCATCAGGCCTTTGCACTTCAATGCTAGAGTCGCCCGATATGATGCGTATTCCAGCAGGAAACACCGCAGTAAGCGAGCCTCGTGGGCCGGTGACGGTGACAGTTTGATCATGCTGAGTCATGGTGACTCCGCTAGATTTATTAATTTTTTGTTTTCCGATTCGCGACATTTTCCTTAACTCCTACCAAATTTCACAAATTACTTCGCCGCCTAAACCAAGCTTCCGCGCCTCTTTTCCAGTCAGAATACCCTGAGATGTGGAGACGATCACTGTGCCGAGGCCGCGCAATGGCCGAGGAATGTTCTTGGTACTAACATAGCTACGCCGGCCAGGCTTCGAGATACGCTTAATAGTCTGCAGCGTCGAAGTGCGTCCACGACCTGCCTCATAATGATATCCGAGTTCGATAAGCAGGCGTTTCTTGATTGTATCGCTGTCATCTACGGTAACCTCAGCGATATAGCCTTCTTGCTTCAAAATTATTGCAATTTGCTCACGCACGGTTGAGTATGGCGTATTCACATTATCGTGACCAGCTGAAATGGCGTTTCGAATCTGAGTTAAGAAATTTGCAATTGTGTCCATAATAATCCTTTACCAGCTTGACTTTGTGACACCAGGGAGCTGGCCCTTGGCCGCTAGCTCGCGAAAACAGATACGACACATGCCGAAATCACGCATGAAGCCTCTGGGACGACCGCACAGACGACATCTACGAACAATACGAGTCGAAAATTTTGGTTTGCGGTTTGCTTTGACGATCATTGCTTCTCGGGCCATTTATGTACCTTTTTACCTTTCCGGTGCGCTTTTGGCAAATGGAAAATGGAATACATCCATCAATGCTTTTGCCTCTTCATCATTTCGTGCTGTTGTGCTGATAGTAATTTGTAGACCGTGAGTGCGGTTAACGCCCTCATATGGAATTTCGGTAAATACAGTCTGTTCTTTTAACCCAAAGCTGTAGTTCCCGTGGCCATCGAATGATTTTATAGAAAATCCACGAAAATCACGAATACGGGGAACGGTAATATTAATTAATTTATCCAAAAAATCATACATCCGCGCTCCTCGTAAGGTGACACGCATTCCGACAATGTTCCCTTCGCGGATTTTAAAAGTTGAGATGGCTTTTTTGGCTACCGTTGAAACAGCACGTTGTCCGGTGATGCGGCCAAGGTCGCGCATCATCGCCTCATGCAGCGGTTTATTACTGTGGAGCTCGCCTTCGCCAACGTTTACCACGATTTTTTCCAATCTTGGAATACGTTCAACGTTTTTGAGCCCGAGCTCATGCATCAGCTTAGGTGCTTGTTCCTCAATGAATTGTTTCTTTAATCGGCTCATGCTATTTTTTACTCACATCAATCATTTGACTACAGTGCTTGCATATTCTAACATTTTTTTTGTCGCCTGACAATGTGTGCGCAACTCGTGTCGGTTTATCGCAATGAGGGCATATCAGCATAACATTTGAAATTTCAATAGGCATTTCGGAATCGACGATGCCCCCACGGGCCGCGGTGCTAGACGGCTTGATATGTTTCTTAACCTGATTAATTTTTTCGACTATAACGGCATGCTTATCGGCTACTACGCGGATAACCCTACCTTTTTTCGTACGATCTTTACCAGTCAAAACCACCACCATATCACCGGTTTTGATATCGAATGATTTTGCTAAAACAACGTTATTTTTAGACTGATTTTTCATAGAACCTCTGGAGCTAATGAAAATAATTTCATGTAAACTTTACTCAATAGTTTATTTGTATACATCTGGTTGGTGTTCATAACACCTCCGGTGCAAGTGAAATGATTTTCATGAAGCCGTCTCGTAGTTCTCGCGGAATTGGTCCTAAAATCCGAGTACCCCGTGGCACCCAGCCAGTTTTTTCCTCACTAATAATGACCGCGGCGTTGTCGTCGAAGCGGATGTATGAGCCATCAGCTCTGCGAAAAGGCTTGGTTTGGCGGACAATCACTGCTTTGACTACGGCTTTTCGTTTTACGACGCCATTTGGCTCTGCTTCGCGTACCGACGCAGTGACGATGTCACCAATCTGAGCAGCGCTACGTGGTGTGTTGCCGAGCACCGTAATCACCAGCAATTTCTTTGCTTTGGTGTTATCTGCAACGTTTAGAATGGTTTGTGGTTGAATCATTGCAAGTTCCTAATCCATTGTTCCAGTATCGGTTATTACTTTAGTTACACGCCATGTTTTACGGGCTGAAATCGGCCTGGTTTCCGAAATCATGACTTTATCACCGACTTTAACGGTTGTGTT
>CAZLPY010000024.1:0-11287 GCA_964561525.1 uncultured Candidatus Saccharibacteria bacterium
AATGCGCATTGCCTCAAACGCCCGAGCGATCGCCGATGCCTTCTCAAAAGGTGACAAGCAAGAGGCACGGCAGTTGCTAAAATCATTACAAAATGATACAATAAAACAAGAATCATGATTTTGATTGATTGAACTATCACGGCGCGATACTCATCTACAATACCTTCAAGGTGAGTCCTTGTATTTTGTTTAAAGGAGCCACGGAATGACTAAGCGAGTTGTTAAACTAAAAGTGGAAGAGCCGCTCGATTTTCAAGAGCAATTAATTGCGTTGATCCGCAAAGGTCGCACCCACGGTTTTGTGACCACTCAGGAAATGCTGCAGGCGTTTCCGTTGATTGAGGAAGACATTGCACAAGTTGATGCACTGTTTGATTATTTTTTTAAGCGCGGTATAGAGGTAAAGGACACCGCTTCGGTAGGGGGTTTGCTGGAGCGCATTATTAGTCCTGAAGCAGTGAAGCGGCAAGAGCAAGAAGAGGAGCTTGATTCAATTGACTTGCGCGATATCTCCGACGACTCGGTTCGGATGTATTTGCGGGAAATTGGGCGCATTCCGCTGCTTACTCCACCTGAGGAAATCAAACTAGCCAAGCAGATGGCCAGGGGCGATGAATTAGCCAAAAAGCGCCTTTCTGAGGCCAACTTGCGCCTGGTGGTTTCGATCGCCAAAAAATACATCGGCCGGGGCCTGCAACTGCTCGACTTAATTCAAGAAGGCAACACAGGCCTGATGCGGGCGGTGGAAAAGTTTGATTATCGCAAAGGCTACAAGTTCTCAACCTACGCCACTTGGTGGATTCGCCAAGCCATAACTCGAGCGATCGCCGACCAAGCTCGCACCATTCGCATCCCGGTGCATATGATTGAAACCATCAACAAACTGATCCGAGTGCAGCGTCAGCTGGTGCAAGACTTGGGTCGTGAGCCGTTGCCGGAGGAGATTGCGGCGGAGATGGGTATTGAAGTAGATAAAGTAGAGCATATCCTGCGTATCAGCCAGGAGACGGTTAGCTTGGAGTCGCCCGTTGGCGAAGAGGAAGATTCAAAACTAGGTGACTTTTTGGAGGATAAAGAAACGCTCAGCCCGCAGGAATCCGCTATTTATCAACTACTGCGCGGCCACGTCGACGAATTCTTAGAGAGTCTTTCCCCTAGAGAGCAAAAAATATTGCGCATGCGGTTTGGCTTAAATGAAGAGGGGAAGGCGCATACTTTGGAAGAGGTAGGCCAGGAGTTTGGCGTTACCCGTGAGCGCATTCGCCAAATTGAGGCAAAAGCACTTCAAAAGCTGAAAAAGCACGAAGAATCACATAAGCTTAAAGATTATTTGAAATAAAATCGTCGTTTAACTCAGCAAAAGAGGCCATTCGCGGGCCTCTTTTTGTGTTTTGATTGACACATGCTTTTATTTATGGTATTATGCAGCAGTCTTACGGACTTTAATTTTTCGGGAGGGGTGAAATGATCGAAGTGTCACTGACCGATTTCGTCATATTCGTGGTTGTATTGATCGTGGTGTACACTGTGGTGACTTGGGGTATTCTCAAAGCGATCAACACAGATCTCAAACTCATTTTAAACAACCAGGTCATCATCGACAAGAACGTCAAGGTAGAGGGAAGGCTGACGAGGGAGTATGCCTCGTGTATTTACCGCATACTGCGTGAAGCAATCCAGCTTGAAAAACCGACACCTGAAGTTCTCAAACGGATTGATGAGCGGGTAAGACAAGTTTTAGCTTCGGTCAATCCGAATGCTCCTGCACTGGGCAGAAAGGTCGAGATCCCGGAGAAAATCGCGCGAATGCGCATTGAAGAGCTCGATTTCTCCGTCCGAACATACAATTGCCTGAAGAGGCCGAAGGAGGAGCAAATCACGTCGAATAACGAGATTCTGTCTCCCATCACGACCGTCGGCGATCTGGCGCAATGGAGTCCGGCTGATCTGATGCAAATCAGGTACTTCGGCAAGAAGAGTCTGAGTGAAGTTCGTGAAAAGCTCAACTTCCTCGGGGTCACATTGTACAAGGATCCTTTCCCAGATGCTTGGAGGGTTCAGCCAGATTCTGAGGAGTACGAAGAGGAATTGTCGCCTCCTCTGGAAAGCGAACTTGAGCAGTGATGCTCGCACAATCAGCTCGCAGGACAAATGTCCAGCGAGCTGATATTTTTTTATCCAGATGCTAACTTTTAGACTATTATTGAGGTCACATCTAAGCAACTCATACGTCCGAGTTGTTTGGGAAGTTAGTACGCGGTAGAGGGTGGCATGGTAGCGTCGTCGCCGCGGTTATACATGATGGCTTTGTCGTCAAAGGTGCTCACTTGGGCGGCAGTTTTGCCTGGGAAAACCTCTACTTTTAATTTATGTGCAGCCAAAATCTGCACCAGCATGGTGCCTTGTACTGTGCTGCCATTGACTGCTTTGAGTGGAGAAACAAGCTCATTCTGCCAGCGCTGCCCATCTGGTTTATCGACTTCTTGAGATACTAATTCATATTTCACTAGGCCGCTGGAAGCATCAACTGTGGCTGGGTCAGGCGCATTGCCTTTAATGCCAAACTGAATCGCGCCTGACGCTCCGGCTGCCCCAGGATCAGGATTGCCTTTATCTAAACTAGAGCCGTTGTAGCTACCAAGCGAGACCATATACGCGCCCGGATCAACGAAATTAGGTGCAAAGCTTAAATGCCCACCCCAATAATCTGGTTTGCTTGGGTTAGTGGCTCGGCTACCGTAATAACCATCGGTTCCTTCTTGAAACCACGTGCCAATTAATTTACCTTCTTGATCGTAATCAATTTTGCCATCGATTGGCTCGGTCTTTCGCACATATTTGGCGATGGTGGCATCTTTAATATCAGCCTTTAGATACTTAGTAGTTGGTGCGGTAAACACTTTCCAACCCTCCGCGTTATCATATGCTTTGCGAACTAGGAGGCCAGCAAGCGGATTTTGGCTCAAATCCCACACCGCAAAATCCAAAGTTTGTCCCCCAATGTAGCCAATCACCTCACCTTGCTTAACCTCAACATCACCCCTCGGCTCCGGATTCATTGGAGTCCAGTCGCTTCCGAGCTTTGCCTTGAATGAATCGCTCAGGCTGGTCACCAAATCAACGTAGGTTAAAAAGCTACAGCTATGAACAAACACTAGGCGATATTCATCGCTCGATGGCACATCTACCGAATGCAACGGCGTATTATATTTGCTGCCACGATGCTCGATATCGGCAACGCGCGCATCAGCCGGCGCCACCACTTCATAGGTATCGCGCACCGCATGGATGTCTAAGCCGTTATAGTACTGATGATCGATCGGGGTAACGTGCCCACCCACCATTAAACCATACGGCAAAATAGAACTCACTTGATCCAGCTTCATTGGGGGGATAATCGGCACACTTCCTACCCCGCTACAAGAATTGTTGGTCATTTGTGCCGAGGCTGCTTTGTCGTAATCACCAGCGGGCAGCGCACTAGATCCTGGAACAGTAGTCGAGGTGTCCGGTGATGTTAGGCTGTTGTTCGATTTCCCACGGTTCATTACCTTAACCGCAGCGACGGTGCTAAACCCGAGTAGTACTAATACCCCACCAATAATCACATATTTTTTCAACTGAGCGCTCCTTATTATTATTGTGACGCAAATTGCAAAACACTGCAATTTCTTTGATGATTGTAAAGCTTCTCAGGATCATCTAGACTAATTTCATGCAAACGTTACGGGTACCAACGGAAGGATGGAAGCGCTCGCTGACCAAAGCGATAAGCTATCGCATCACCATCATCATTTTAGACTTCAGCGTAGTGTATCTGCTAACCAAGCGCTACGATGTTGCTCTCGGATTTATGGCGGTCAGTAACATCTATACTACCGTGGCCTATTACGTACATGAGAGAGTGTGGAGTAACATTGGTTGGGGTAGGAATAATACCGATTCAAGCGAAAGTGTTGCAGCAAAACAAGCGTGAAAGCAATTTTAGGTTTACCATGGAACAGCCAGTGTTTGAGCGGCACAAGCCGCAGAATGTCAATAAAAAACATCAAAGTGGCCTAGGGGCGCAAGACCGCATTGCCCTCACTATTACAACAGCCATTGGCACGATGTACGCGGTGTACTTTTTTGGCTTATTTTTGGCGGGCTGGATGTTGTGGCAAACACTGTTTGATCATGCTCCGTTCGATCCTTATCCTTTTGCCTTCTTACTATTCTTAGGCAACATCGTACAACTGTTACTGATGCCGCTCATTATGGTGGGGCAAAACATTCAAAATAGACATGCCGAAATTCGGGCCGATGAAGAATATCAAACTACTACTTCGAGTTATCACGATATCGAGCGCATCTTGGCGCATCTGGACCAGCAAGATCGCCAATTACTAGAGCAAACCAAGTTACTAGAGCAACTTATTTCGAAAAAATCGGGGTAGCGATTAAACTTTTTTGCTTGTAGCTGGCCTGGTTAGTAAATCGATCAAACGGGCAATTGCCCATCCAATCAGTGCGTAGACAACGATTGCCACTACCCCCGCCATATCAAAGTATGATCCTTCAACCGAAGGATTGGCAAAAATTCCTCTAAATGGGGCCACTAACACACCGGTAACGCTATAAAGGAGGTCGGCGAAACCAACTGCCCGCGCTCCAAATAAGTGAAAAACGATCCGCAACAACAGTAACAGATCAATAATCCCCACTACGTACCAAATCCAGGCATTTCCTCTGTCGGACTGCGCATCTTTCATTTCGGCTTGCGTAGGTGCTTGAACAGTGGTTGCCGTCTGACTTGTCGCTTCGTCCGCAGGGCCGGTAGTGGTTGCGGTAACCTCTTTTTCAATTTCGACAGGCATGATTCATTCCTTTCATTTTATCGCTCATATAATCAACTTATACTTATATGATCACTTGTAAAGTTTAGTGACTGATAGCGGTTACTAGCCGTTCACCGGCCCGTTTACAAAACAGCCGGGTGATACAGAATGGACGTCGTCATATAAATTGGGCATGCCGAGATAATTCTCCCATGCTTTGTGCAACGCAGTAATTTTCTTTTGCACATCTGCCTTAATTGATGGGTCTAAGTAAGCAAAGGGGCAGATGTGCTGGGCTTGACCGCCCACCGTGGGATGCAGGATGCCGATTTCCACAATGCCAAAACCGGGATGATATTCCGAGCTATGCGGGCTCACATCGGCAATGATTTGCCCACCTACTACGGTATCTCCTTTTTTAACGATGGGATTCGAAACATGCTCGGTTTCGTATATATAAGAAGCGTTCTCCCCTCGGGCGACCCAAATGGTTGAGTCATTTGAATATAATGTTTGCACATTAATTACCACGCCATCTACCAGGGCATGCACTTTGGTGCCAAGCGGCAGCACAAATACCGGCTGCACGTTTGTTTTGGTGGGATCATTTGGTGAGCGCGGGTCCTGAGTGCCAAAATCGGCCCAAATTAAGTGAAAGTTACTTCCTAAATCGTGGTCTTCGTGATTAAATACCATATCACCGGCATGGTTAGTTTTGGCATCGTAATAATCCAAATTAAAGCCAATTGATTTTAACAGCAGCGGTGAGTCATCAGTGCTAGCGGATGACTGGCTCGTTTGATTGGTTGATACAATCGTTGTATGTGCTTTATGAGCAATAGCATAGCCAAAACCAATTGCGATCAATACAACAATCGCTGCTGCAAAATACATTATTCGTTTTGAAGTCATGTATGTACTATGAAATTATGTAGTATGATAGTCAATTAAGACCGAGCTTCTTTCGATATACCGCGAACAGCAGCAGGGTATTAGCGATTACTAAATAGATCTGAAAGGCAGAGTTTTGGATATCCAATTGTGGGATTGAGGGTAAAATAAGCAAAACACCGATGAAACTAGCTATGTACGTCACGCCAGTCTCGGTTTCGGGATGATTCCAGGCTTTGACGATTGTGGGGAGCGAGGCAAAGCCATCTCCAATCGCAGCAAACAAAATAGCCAACAATGGCTGATCTACTACTAGCCACAGAACGAGGGCTATTGCGGCACAGGCACCGCACAACAAATCAAAAGCAGTTACCTTCCAGTAGCTTTTGGGACTGAAAAAAGAGACGGTTAATACAATCAAGGGCAAAAACCCGGCTAGAAAAATGCGAACAGTTGCCCATGGGTCGGCGTGAACTGAGAGTGCGGCAAAAGTACCGATCAGCGGTGCGAGTGCCCACATTGACCATGACACCCTATTCGGTTTAGTCTTACCAGAGATAGTATCGCGAATATAAGCGGTAGAGCCACCGATACCGATAAGGACGCTAATTACGACTAAAATGTGAGGGATGGTCATGCAATTCTCATATGCTTATTTATCATGACCAAAGTAGACGTTGCTACAAATATTAGGGAATCCTGATTTGAAGCGATCAGTGGCTGGCACGGCAGCCCAAATAGCATCAATCCGGGCCCGAGATGAGGCATCAAAGTAAGTCAGAGGACATAGGCGATCGGGCGCACCAGATAGTTTAGGCAAAAACGAAGCGTAGGCAAACTCCCAGTGTACCTGGCAACCTATGTGACCATCTTGCGTGTGGCAATGTGGGTAGCCAATTACATCACCCTGCATCACCTTTGTTCCGTTGGCAATGCCATCTGCCACTTTTTCTAATTCTTTATAATTAACTGCGTACCCTCCGCTTTTGAGGGTTAGGTATAATACTGGCTCACCTTTATCTTCCGAGTTATTAATACTAGTAATGGTGCCACCTGCTACTGCAATTAAGGGAACAGTGTGATCCCACTGAAAATCGATACCAGGGTGGCCACCTGCAAAAGGGTGCTCGATGGTTTCACCCATCGGAATCAGGTTGGTTGCCTCATTTGCTGGAGCAAAGGGCAGGGTAATGGTGATGGCATGATGCTGGATAATTTGATGTGGGCCATACGCTGCTTGCGCATAGATCAAAACGCAAACGATGACAGCAGCCACCGTCGCGATAATGATGCCAATAGTTTTGAACCACTTCATGCATTTAGTATGGCAGTGCACGCTTAAAAAACAAGCGTTAACAGGTCACGCCGCGTCATGCGCTTTTTGCAAAGCGGCGATATCGATCTTTTTCATTTGCAGCATTGCGTTGGTGGCAGCCATGGATTTCTTTTTGTCAGATCCACCAAGCAACTGTCCCATTTGCTTCGGGATAATTTGCCAGGAGAGGCCAAATTTATCTTTGAGCCAGCCGCATTGCTCCGACTGCGGCACAGCAGAGAGTTTGGCCCAAAAATAATCCACCTCTGCCTGATCCTCGCACTCAACATACAACGATGTGGCTTCTGTAAACTTGAATATCGGCCCGCCGTCCAGCGCCATAAAACGCTGGCCACCCAGTTCAAATACGCCAGTGATCACTTTTCCCAGCATATCATCGGGAATATTCATGCCTTCTTGGTATCGCACGATATCGATTATTTTAGAATCCCCATTTTTATGTGGAGATCCATTAAACACCTCAACGTAAAAATTCATCGCCTCTTCACATTCCTTGTCGAACCATAAAAATGGGGTAATTTTTTGCGACATCCCGCTCCTTTCCTTAAATTATTGATGATTTTTCAGGAATTCTTCGGTGTATGCTTTTAATGTTTGAAAACTCGCATCGTTATTCCTCTCTTTATCTGCTACATACAAGCATAATTCGTAAAGTTCTCCTGTTACAAATTTCCCTTTATAGCTATTGCTAAACAAAAAATAGAGCATGGCTACCATGCCAAGTCGTTTATTGCCGTTCGAGTAAATATGGCCTTCGACAATCGATACGAAAAGATAGGCCGCTTTTGCAAACAAGTCAGCATAATACTGATCGTTCTGTATTAAAGAAAGAATCTTTTCTAGGCTGGCTGAATCTTCTCTTCTATAATCTGGTAACGGATCAGTGGGGTCATAGCTGAACTCTTCCTCGACAATACTAAAGAGCAATTGTGAAAAAGATTCATAATCGAGATATTTAATATCGTGAGAGGGCACTAATATCTTTTCCGTGTTGTTTGAAGATTTCTTTTACGGCCCGAGATACTTCTTGTTTCTTTTTTGAACGACGTAAAACAGCCTCACGCGATTTACGTGAGAGTCTGCTCAATATTAATTGCTGTTTATCCGGGGTCATACTACCTTTCACGCTTACTATACCCTTCAAGCTCGTTCTTCACAAGAGAATGAGTACTATTTCATCTTAGTAATTTTATACACTACGCCGGTTTTATCATAGGTAATCCATTCGCCGACTTGTTTGCCTAACTTAAAATGTCCGGATCGCATCTTGGTGCCGTCTTTGCGAAACCATTCGAAGTAGCCATCCATTGCGCCATCAAGCATTTGCCCCTTCGCCCACATGCTACCGTCTTTGTGATAATGAATGTGCTCACCGGTTTTAGATGTTTCTTCTGGCATGACTTACTTCTTTTTACCAGCTAAATTTAAATCACCAAATTTGTCGCCGTGGCGAATTAAGCCAGCAATGGCCCGGGCATGGCCAAGTCCGAGCCCATAATCGGCTTTTAGCCAAGCAATAATATCTTTAAATTCAGTTAGGCCTTTTGCCTTTGCCATATCAATAAAATCCTGGCCACTCTTGCCCGTTTTTGCCTCAATGTTATCTAAATATGCTTGAAAAGACATTCAGTACTCCCATTAATCATATACGCGGAGATTATTAAAAAGGCAGCTAAATATTTCCAGATTTAGCTCGAGACACTTGTGGAATACCCGGCCTCATTTGGCAGCAAAAACATTGAGTCAGTTTTAATAATAGTCAGTATTTCTTGGTCTGTTTTTCCCTTTAGGTAGCTTGAAGATACGGCATGACCGTTGAGTAGCCATTTTGTGCCTACGTGGTGAAAAATAAGCATGGCAACGGTATCATGTGTAGTATTGGATAGATCAGTATATATTGCGTAGCCAGCATAGTCGCCAGATTGCTTGATGGTAATAAACTTTGTTTGGTCGAGGCTTGGGTTGGCGTCACCAAGATAGTCAACTGCTGCTAGCCACTGATCTTTCGTCGGCACAATTCCATCTGGCTTTGCCGATTCGGTGATTGCAAAATAGCCATCATAATCTTTATCCTGTAAGGTTTTTTTGTAGGCTACATACACACTTTCTAATGTGGGGCGTAAATCTGATGATGATTGACTACTCATAGAAGATTCTCCTTTTGTTGATTGGCTCACTGTCAAAGATGATTGATTGGATTTATACCATACATATACCGCTAGTGCTCCAAGTACAATCAGGATAGCAACAACTATATACCATAACAACATAGATGATTTAGCCTTTGTGCTCGGTTGCTCAATCTCTTCCATATCTACCCCCGATATTATTTTACTTTTTTGCCTGACATTGCCAATCATTACTATTATCTTTAGGCAAGTCGGTGTATGTTGCAGGATCGATAATGTATATACACTCAATGCCGTTGCTTAAGGTGGTGTGGTGATAATCATTAATGCCGAATGATCCTTTAATAGGATTATATTGAAATGCATCTTTGAACTCTTTTGAGGTAGCAAAAAACTGGTTCATTTTGTTATATAACCACGTTCGATTAAAATCTTCCTCCGTAGGAGATGCATGATAATAGTCTCTATCATTAATCACCGATGTCCACCACACCAATTGTTTCGTATCATCCACTGCACCACTGGCGCTTTGACCGGCTGGAGTAATTTTATTACAGAAATCGCCGCAATTTGGGATATCAGTAGTACCACCGTCGACGGCAAAAGATAATCCACTTACTGAGTTAGTATTGATTCCTTCTACTAAATGATCTGACTCTTTATGCGGTGCATTGCCGATTGTAGGAGCGATATACACCACACGCTGTTCCTTAAAGTCGTATGCAAAAACTCCTAGTGTGTTAGGTGCACTCGCTCCCCCAACTCTAGAAAACGCGATTAACACGTTGCTCTCAGAGGCTTTAGTTGCCGTAGTTTTGTCGCATAACGAGGTGAAATTATTGTGACTTTGACTAGCATAAAATAATAACCCATCCGTGCCAGTAGCGTTGATTCCAAGTTGTACCTCTAGGACATAGTTATCCTGAACAATCCAAAGCGATCGAGCTTGATCAAGTTCATTATCTGGTTGCTCATTGGAGCGAATTTGAAGTGCAAAAGTGATGTCGTCTACCTTACACTGAGAGCTATCCACTAGATATTGGGCCTCACCAAACTGATCTGAAACAGAAACCGGAGTGAACTACCCAGCAGCGGATCCACCAGCAAGGAGCCCCAGGCCAACAATTAATAAAAGTATTTTACTGCGCATGTTTACCCTTTATTGTTAGTGATTCTTGGGCCATTTCTGCAACTTCGCTATATTTACTTTTGACCATATCTTTTAATATTGGTTGAGCAAAATGTGGATTTGCATAACCAAGCATATCGGCACACCGCTCTTGCCACTCGGCTGGTTTAGCAGGCCACTCACTCGATAACTTTTTCCAATCATCTTCGGTAAATTGTGTCAGCACTCGGCGGGCTAATTCTATGGCTTCATCACTCCAATAATCTGGCCCAAAAATGCCAGCAAGATAGTGAGAATCGAGGTTTTCGTAAGCAGTCATATGTTAAGAATAGGCTGAAACAACCGTGAGGTAAATAGATTGCACTCAGTGAAACTGTATTACTGAATATCGCACTGCGTTACTGTCGCAAAACCAAATGTACGAAATTGACTCGTTGATCCAGAGTAGCCATACTAATAGTATGCGACTGATCAAACGAAAAGTGGCCTTGTTTCTAGTACTGGGATTATGTACCCTCAGTACCGCAGCTTTGCATCAATTAGCGGTCAGTCATGCGGCAGGCACTGCTTGCAGTGCGAGTGTCAATCCGCACACATTGGCACCATATTCAACCGTCAGTGATACCGTAACTATCACTAATACGGGTGACACTGCCATCAATTGGATTAAAATTACTCCTCCTTCCCCAAACTTTACCCCTCACACGGTAAATGCCCCTGGTTGGTCGGGAGACACAGACCCATACCGGATAATCTTAACCAGTGGCACATTGGCTAATGGGGCTAGTGTTGACGCGCAGCTGACGATTCAGACAGTTAACAGCATTATTTACCCGGACAATTGGTCGGTGCTTGTTTCGACTGATTCGAGCGGCGGCGGTGCAGGTCCACGCCCCGGGGGTTTTTGTGCTGGACAGGACGACCCACCAATTTAAAGCCGAACACGCCGATAACCCGCAGTCTGCTCGGGTGTTTGATTTAGCGA
>CAZLPY010000024.1:11297-13585 GCA_964561525.1 uncultured Candidatus Saccharibacteria bacterium
GGCGACTGGACAGATTTTTTATGCCACGCAGGACGATTATGATCCGAACGTCGGGGACTATAATCAATCAACCGATCTCAATTCAAACCTCGCTACTCATCATTCCTTTCGTCTCACCAATCTTTTAGCAAACACCGGGTACCATTTTGAGATTTCGGTGGCGGACCAATCCGGAAATGCTTATCTCACCGATGACAATACGTTTTTAACCCCTACCGTACCGGTAAATACGGTCAGTCCTCCCGCGGCGACTGCTCCGGCGCCTACCCCAGCTCCAAGCTCGAACCAAACGCCGGGTACGAACAGCTCGAAAGCATCAGGAACACTCCCAAGCGCAGACCGTACTAGCCCCCCGAACAACAGCGCTAGTACGCCAGGCGTATCCGGCAGCCTGCCTCAGGGTAGTCAACCTGGCCCAGCTGCTCCTTCGATTCCAAAGGAATCTATCCCTCCGAGTGTAGTGCTTACCACCACCCTGAACGGTAGTTACAAAACTGCCCCAACCATCACTGGCCAGGCTAGCGACAATGATGCGATAGCTAACCTAGAGTATTCAACTGATGGTGGCACCAACTGGCTATTGGTTGATCAAAGCACCGGTGTACACAGCAAAAAAGCGGATTTTTCGTTTACCCCCATACTGACAGAGGATGGCAATTACGTCATTCGGGCAAAAGCCACTGATCCGTCCGGCAATTACTCAACCTCTGCCTCACTTATTTTAGTGATTGATCGGCTGCCACCGAAGATTGGTGGCAGTGTGGTGAGAGTTGGTAGCGCACCACTATTCTCATCTGGCACTGTTTCAGTGTCAGCGGTTGGGGTAGACCAAGCTATCACCGTTGATGCAATTGGCGGTCCGACTGCGGTGACACTTGTTTCAAAACGTTTGGATAGTTCAGGCCAAAATGGCACATTTGAGCTGCGAGCGTCTCCAGAAAGTGGCCTGTGGTCCGGCTTTATGAGTTTTTCACAAGCTGGCACATATACACTAAGCGCAGAAGCAGTAGATGGAGCCGGAAATCATAGCAGCAGCCCTCTTCAAGAAGTTAACGTGTTAGATCCAGGTCACATTACGAATGCTGCCAGTCAGCCGATATCGGGCAGTACGGTCACGCTTTACTATTATTCGCCTATCACCAGCACATGGGTGGTATGGGACGGCAGTCCTTATGGACAAGACAACCCTCAAGTCACCAGTAAGAAAGGTCAATTCAGTTATTTTGTTCCCCCTGGAACATATTATCTCAAAGTTGCCACGAAAGGGTATCGTACTACCTATACCAAAATTTTTACTACTACTTCGTACCAACCACTGGTGCCTCAAATTGCACTTAAGGCCGATTTTCAGTGGCACAAAGTGTCCTTTCATCTGCCTTGGCCAGTGCAGGCGGATATATCAACCACTGCTACGGCGCAGCACTATTCCAGCGCGGCTTCGAATTTGATTGGACACGATCTACCACAATTTGCGCTGCCCAACTTGGACGGACGGATGGTGCAGCCACTAGATTTGCGGGGTAAGCCGACCGTTCTAACCTATACCGGAACCTGGTCGCCGTTTGCCAGCGAACAACTAGGCATACTTAACGAAGTGGCGAAAAACCCTGAGATTAATGTGTATCAGATAGCTCTCTTTGCAACTGAAGCTAAAACTGCCGCATACTTTTCAATCGCTGGCTACACCATGAACTGTCTTGTAGATCATGACGGGGTGCTGCTTGATTCATTGCCTGCGCCAGCCTTACCAACCCACATTTTTATAAATCGCAAAGGTGCTATTAAACAGATTCAGTCCGGTGTATTATCGAAGGAGCAAATCATGAATGAGCTCAGTCGGCTGTAGTTGTGATTAAGCCGAACAGGCGATTATAAAGGGGAAGTGCTTGTTACCATATACATTTATTGCTCAAAATGCTCATTTTGCTCTCGGATTACTGTCAGCGTTGGTCTGTTTTATGGCGGTGTGGCTATACTTTGACGCCTGGACAGTGCGCAAAGAAAAAAAAGAGTTGGCCAAATGGCTCGGATTTTTGCTCCTCTCTATATCATTCCTGCTTCATGCGACCGTTTTAGAGCAATCATTACTCGGTAACTCGTTATTTGGTAAATTTTCAGATCAATTAACCGATGTTATTCGGCTGCTTGGCTACATCATCATTTGCTATGGACAGGTAATTGATCCACTTCAGCCCATTCCGAAGACAGAGGGCTTGCACGCGATGCAAAGCAGCAAAAGCAGCACGAAGCCCCACAAGTCCGATATCATGCTTTTCGCGCCGATGCTC
>CAZLPY010000025.1:0-12811 GCA_964561525.1 uncultured Candidatus Saccharibacteria bacterium
ATTGGTATCTAATTAGTAATTAGACATTAGAAATTCGTCATTCTAATCGCTGGTCACGCGCAGCACTTCAGCAATCGAGGTTGTTCCTTGCTCTACTTTCAACAACCCATCCTGCAGCATCGTAATCATGCCATCTTTGTAGGCCTGCTCGATAAAGATTGAGATAGATGAATGATGCAGCGCCAACTCCTCCATTTGGTGGGATGGTGTGAGTGCCTCAAAAATACCGGTGCGGCCACGGTAGCCAATATTACCACACTGGTCACAGCCCACGGCTTCATACACCTGCGCCGGCACCCGCCCGAGCTGCTGCTCCAACCACGCCGTTTCGTCACTAGACGGTGCATGAGCTTTTTTACAGGTAGGGCACAGCAAGCGCAGCAAGCGCTCCGCTACGATCACATTAACGCTGCCGGAGAACAAAAACGGCTCTACACCCATCTCAAGCAAGCGACTAAAGGTAGAAGGGGCGTTGTTGGTATGCATGGTAGCAAGCACAATGTGACCAGTTAAGGCAGCCCGAATAGCGATGCTGGCGGTTTCCTGATCGCGGATTTCACCAACCATAATGACATCGGGGTCCTGACGGAGCGCACCGCGTAGCGCCTCCACAAACCCGTAGCCACCCTCCGGATCTACCTGGCTTTGCTCCAACCCATCAATTTTATATTCTACCGGATCCTCGATGGTGATAATCTTCCGCTCTTCCGTATTTAACTCCTGCACCAGTGCATACAGCGTGGTAGTCTTACCTGAGCCGGTGGGGCCGGTCACCACAATCATGCCGTGCGGCTTGTGCAGTTGAGTGGAGATGGTTTTTTCAAGATCGCTCCGTAGTCCAAGATCAATTAACTTCCGACGCACTTGATCCTTTCGTAAAATGCGCACTGTGATCATTTCGCCGTACACCGTCGGCAGGGAGGCCACGCGTAGGTCAAGTGGAGTTTGCTCTACTGTAATGGTAAATCGACCGTCCTGGGGCCCGGTAGCGGCTCCGAGCGGTAGTTTAGCGAGATACTTAATGCGAGATATCAGTCCGTGGTAGCTTTTCGTTGGTAAGCTCATCACTTGGTGCAGTACGCCATCAATGCGGAATCGGACGTTTAAGGTGTCCACTGTTGGTTCAAAATGGACGTCGGACGACAGCGCCCGAATCGCCTCAGCCATGATGGCGGAAAGCACATCAGTCACGTTGGCATTTGGAATATCCGCGCCGCTTTTCAGTTGCTCAATCAGTGCCTTTAGTTCTTGATGCTGCTTTTCCGTAATAACAACCGGCTTTTCGCCTTCGTTTTCCTTTACCGTCAGCTCGTAGGTTTTGTGAGCATAGGCAAAACTGCTTGGTGAAATTACGGTTAATTTAAGGCCAAGGCCGGTCATCTGTTGTAATTCACTCAAACCCTGCTTCACAGCTGTTGCATCCGGCGTTACAACACCAAGGGTGAGCGAGGTATTATCGCGTCGGAGCGGAATGCATTGTAATGATTCAATGATTTGATGCGGTACAATTTTGAGCACGTCTGGGTCAAGTTCGTAACTGAACAAGGCCATATACGGCAAGCCAAGACGCGTGGCGTATTGTTTGACCTGCGCTTCCTCTTGGTCGCGATCCATCTGCAACAATTTACTAGAAATGTCTGCCATATCTTTTAGCCTAATCTAATTTAGGCCTCTCGTCTATTCACGCTGAAAGGGTTGTTACATCATTTCAGAGTCATACGTAGATGTTTCACAGCTCGAGGTGCGTAAGCAGTCCAGCCAAGCATCATATTATTAAATGCGGCTTAACCACATCAGAGACTCTTTCATATTTACCAGTAGTCAAACCTTACAGCTATACTCCAGTCACTGTCATAACAACTTGCTATTGATCTCAAAAGTTGCAATGTGTAGCCTGAATCGATTAGACTAAAATGTAATGAAGGAGGGACACCATGCACGTCTCGATTGAAAACATCATGTCCGCGGGTGAGGCAAAGGAAAAATTGCTCGATCTGCTTAAGCAATTAGATCAAAAAAATTTTTATTTACTGACGCAAAACGACAAGCCAGTCGCGGCGTTAGTGTCGGTGCCACATCTGATGGCTCTTGAGCATGAGAACATAGATGATCTTAAGATTGATCAGGCGCTATCTGGTACGGTGAAGCCGATGCTACCAAGCGCACCCGGGGCACTGGATGAAAAAGAGCTCCCGGCACCGGCATCTGTGGCATCTCTGCCACCAAAGCCTGCTGCTCCGCTTCCTCCACCACCTCTCCCCCCGCTTCCACCAAAACCGCTCACCCCACCACCACCGACGAATTTTAATGATAAGGGGCCACTAGTAACAGATAGCGAAGTAAAGCAGGTAGTGAATGGCACGATGCCCTCAGCCCTCCCTAAGCCAGCCATGGGACAGGGCATGTCTGACCTGCCGGACGCACCACCAAGTCCTGCAAAACCAGCGCCGCCAGCTCCGCCCGTGCCCTCACCGTTTGGAAATGTTTCCACCGCAGCAATAAATCCAGCCCCATCAATGGTGCCCGCGTCTTCTTCAGGTACATCGAGCCCTGCAACGTGGCCAACCAATCCTACCGCGGCCACGCCAGCTCCATCAACAGACGCTAGCGCTGCTTTAACTCCAGCAGCGCCAAAGGATGATTTGGACGATCTCGAAGCTGAGGATGAGATTCTCTGATAACGACCGGATGATGGTCTAGGTATCAATTTAGAAGATAGAAAATAGAGGATAGGCAATGGAACCTGCTCCATCAACCGTCCTCTATTGTCTATAAAATGCTAGTGATTCCGACCCAAGGCCTCCTGCCCATCCTGCTTGAGGCAGGCTGGAGCGGAAATGCTCGGGCGCGTAAGTCACCACGCTTCTGCTAGTGGTTTCACCCCGACGCCTCCAGCAAATCCTGCTACTGCAGGCTTTGCGGAAATGGTCGGAGATGAAAGCCACCATGCGTTTTTTTTGGCGGAGAGGGTGAGATTCGAACTCACGATCCCCTTGCAGGAACGGCAGTTTTCGAAACTGCTGCACTAGTCCACTATGCGACCTCTCCTGAGGTATTCCGAGGGGGAGTCGGACAAGGCCATGGATACCATGGGCTTGATGCGACCTCTCCGTAAAAAACATGGCATGTTTACGAGCGGCGGCGTACCGTTACGGTCACACCACTTTTCTTTTTTTCAGACGTCTCGCGGGCTTTTTCAGTCTGCTGTTCAACTTGTTCGAGATGCTTTATCTCGGTTTTCATTTGCTGCGGGGTCAACCCCTGACGTTTCAGGACGTATTCCTGCTGTCCTACGCTAAACAAGTTGGTCACTGCCCAGTACAGCGGCAAAGCAGCCGGGAAGCTGCGCGCGAACACGAAGGTCATGATCGGGGCAATGTAAATCATCTGCTTCGAAAATGCACTCATCGGATCATCAGAATTGCCCGACGGCACAAACGTAATCTTGGTCTGCCAAAATTGAGTTGCGCCAGCGATAATTGGCAACACCCATTTGTCAGGTTTGGCCAAATCGAGACCAAAAAAGTGTGTGTTGACCGTGGCGGGATGGGGTACGAATGAATACAGCATATCGAGATGTGACGTATTGAGACCATTCCGGAATACGCGATAGAGCACCAGCAGCACCACCAGCTGGATGATCAGCGGCAGACAGCTCGAAAAAGGACTCACGCCCTCTTCCTTGTACAACTCCATCATCGCTTGCGATTGTAGGGTACGGTCTTTGTGCTTGCGCTTGAGTTCATCAATCTTTGGCTGCAGGGCGCGCATACGCACTTGAACACGAGCCGTATGCACCGTCACTGGCAGCAGCAAAGAGCGGATGCCGATAGTCAAAATAAGAATAGCCCAACCAACTTGGTTGCCCGGAATAAGCCAAATTAAAAAGAACAGCAGATTGAACAGTGGCTGATACGTAATAGCTTCAAGAATCTTAATCATCGTAAGCAGAATTTCCTTATGGCACTGGGTCGGGACCAGGGGCACTGATGGGATTACAGCGCGCGATTCGCTTGATCCCAAGCGCTGTGCCTTTGACAATACCATATTTGTCGATCGCTTCATACGCGTACTGACTACATGACGGGGTAAAGCGGCAGTAGCCATGGGGATAAAACACGCGCAACGGGCCATGATCGAACGATAATGTATGTTGGTACAGTCGAATTAACCGAAGTGCCACCCATTTCATCGTTATTTCCTTAATGGTGCAGTGATCACTCTTTGCAACAACTGCTGGCAATCACTGATAACCGTGCGCGTATCAGGCATCCGGAATATGATCAGCACGATGTCAGAGGCCAGGGTTGGGTGGATCTTGATAAATTCCGCTACTGCGGCGCGCGCTTGACGCTTCAGACGGTTGCGCACTGTGGCCCGCTTCGCCACCTTGGTACTAATCATTACGGTGAAGCGAGGGTGGTGCAGGCGGTTCGGCAGCGTTGTGAGACGCATACTGGCGCCACTAAGCCGGCTGCCTCTTTGCAGTACTTTTCGTACGTCGCGGTTTTTTTGCAGGCGATTTGCACGCGGTAGCATGTTAAACCGTTAGTTTGTGACGACCCTTGGCGCGTCTGCTTTTGATGATAGCTCGGCCGGCCTTAGTCGACATGCGAGCCAAAAATCCATGAGTTTTTTTGGTAATATGTTTTTTGCGAGTTCCGTCGAGGTACATACTTACATCCTGTTGATTGCCGAATTACTGTACCATAATTATCCGCTTTATTCAATAAAACTGTTGACAGCAGGTGTGAACTTGTGGATAACTTTCTAGTAGGAGAGCGTTATGGATACGGTACAACTATGGCAAACCACTCTTGGCGAATTGGAAGTTGCTTTAAGTAAAGCAAATTATACCACGTGGTTTAAAGGATCATTTATCGCTGATATTAATCAATCACGTGTCACGATTGCAGTGCCGAATAACTTTTCCAAAGAATGGCTACAAAAGAAATTTCATCCACAGATACTGGAGACGTTAGCAAAACTAACCAACGGACAAATTGGCGAAATTGAGTATGTAGTGCGCTCAAAGCAAGGTGCCACGAAGGAACAAACCAGTTCTCCACTTATCCCCAGGCCTGTGGAAAAATCACCTCCCCCTGTCAAACATACCCGACAACAACCGAAATTAAATCCGGCATACACCTTTGAGCATTTCGTAGTAGGGGGGAGCAATCGGATGGCACATGCTGCTGCCTTGGCTGTAGCAGACAACCCCGGCCATGCCTACAACCCATTGTTTTTATATGGCGGGGTTGGCCTTGGTAAAACGCACCTTATCCAAGCAATTGCCCATCAAGTGCTGGAAAATGATCCTACTAAACGGGTAGTCTATATCTCATGTGAGCAATTTACGAACGAATTCGTGGAATCACTACGCCAAGGGAAAGCGAGTGAGTTTAAACATATCTATCGCGAAACCGATGTACTGTTAATCGACGATATTCAATTTATCGCCGGGAAAGAAGCAACACAAGAGGAGTTTTTCCACACTTTTAATTCACTACACCAACAAAATCGCCAGATTATTATTACCTCAGACCGCGTACCAAAAGCTATCCCCACTCTTGAAGAGCGCCTATCTTCACGGTTTGAGTGGGGACTGATTGTGGATATTAATCTACCAGATATTGAAACGCGAGCTGCGATTATCAAATCAAAGTGTGAGGAAAAAAACTTTATACTCGATGATAAATTAATCACCTACCTTGCCGAAGGTATGAGCACTAACATTCGGGAAATTGAGGGGGCACTCACTCGATTAATTGCGCACTGCGAACTAAACCATGTAGAGCCAACTGAAGAAGTGATCCGTGTTGCGCTCGAGCAATTCATGACCAGCCTACCACAACGCGCTGTTAGCCCGAGCAAAATACTAAAAACCACCTGCGGTTACTATAACATCACCTTTGACGAACTGATTGGGATAAAACGGACTAAAGAGTTAGTGCACCCACGGCAAATGGCGATGTATTTAATGCGCAGTGAGCTTGGTTTATCCTACCCAATTATCGGCAGAGAGATTGGCGGGAGAGATCATACCACTGTAATCTATGCTTGTGAAAAATTAGAGAAAGAGATGAAACGCAATGATCATCTGCAAAATGAAATGACTGCTTTAAAAGAACGATTATACGCACTTCCTCCGACTTCTTAATTAATTAAATAGATTTAAGATACTTAGTAATAGTAATAATGTAGTGGAGTCTGGGGATAAATGGGGTAACTTTGAGGTATTACCTGGGTACATTGTGGAGTAGTTTGGGGGATAAGGTTGGGGAAAGATGGCTTAGTTTTACACAGAGCAGAGAGTTGTGTATAACAGAATGGTGTTGCTAACAGATTGAATAGATTTTATCCACAGCTAAAGGAGTATAGATGAAAGTTACGTGCACCCAGGAAAACTTACATAAAGCATTGCAATTGGTGGGGCGGATTGTGGCTAGCCGACCAAACTTACCCGTTTTGGCTAATGTTTTACTACAGACTGAAAACGGTCGACTAAAACTTTCAGCTACTGATTTAGAGATTGGTTTGACCACCCGCATTGGGGCCAAAGTGGAAACTGAAGGAGCTATTACGGTGCCAAGTAAAGCTTTTACTGAGTTAGTAGGATCAGTTGCGGATGCCACCTTAACGTTGATAGCTGAGCAGTCGGTGTTGAAAATATTTGGAGACCATACCAAGGCAACATTACGCGGTATTGACGCCGAAGAGTTTCCAGTCATCCCCACTGTTGCGTCGGGCGAAACCATTACGGTTAGTGCTCCGGCCATGTCTCATGGTTTAAAACAGGTGATTGTGGCAGTTGCTCCCGATGATACCCGACCGGTGCTCTCCGGAGTGCTGTTGCGTTGGACGGATCAAGAGCTGCTATGTGTGGCTACTGATAGCTATCGATTGGCAGAAAAGAAAATTAGGTTAGATAATGCGCCAGCGGCAGCTTCAGATGTGATAGTGCCGGCTCGGAGTGCCAATGAGTTAATTCGGCTGCTTAGTTCGACCAATCTTGATCATCTCACCCTCGCCATTCATGATAACCAAATTTTGTTTGTGCTCGGTGACACTGAATTTGTATCACGCACCATTGAGGGAAAATATCCAGATTACGCTCGTATTATTCCACAAACCGCAGTCACTACTGCCACTCTTGAAAAGGAAGCGTTCCAAGCGATTTTACGCACTGCCTTAATTTTTGCACGCGAGGCAAATAACACGGCACGTATCGAACTAAAACCTGGTGATCACCTCACTATTTCGGCGCTGGCTGAAAGCTTGGGTGACGCCTCGACCAATACAGAAGCTACCATCACCGGAGACGAGCTGCGAGCTAGTTTTAATGTGCGCTATTTGAGTGATGGGGTCAGTGCGTTAGCTGCCGATCAGGTCACGTTCGCCCTGTCAGGTACGCTGCAGGCAGCTCTGCTACATAGCGCTGAGGAACCAGATTATCGTTATGTCATCATGCCGCTTAAAACATCATGAAACACATATCACATATCATGGATCATGTAACATGAATCATTTTGGTCTGCCTTGTTTCATGCTACATGCTACATGTTTCATGTTCTATGATCTCTGACCTCCATCTCACTAACTTTCGCTCTTACACTGACCAGCGCTTCACCTTTGGGCCGATGACGGTAATTATTGGACCAAATGGCCGCGGCAAGACCAACGTTATTGAAGCGTTATACCTACTTTCGACCGGCCGATCATTTCGGACCAATCGAGACTCTGAACTGATTCATTTTAATCAACCATTTGCTCGGCTGGTCTCGGATCCACTTGAGATGACGATTATTGGCGGCGAACGCACTAAAAAGCAGGTGCGGATTCATGGGAAACCAGTGCGACTGCTTGAGCTCTTAGGCGAAAATCCATCGGTACTGTTTGCACCGAGCAGCTTAGACCTGATCGATGGCGGCCCGGCCGCTCGACGGCAATTTTTTGACATCTTACTTTGCCAAACTGATCGTAAATACGCTCGCGCTTTACTGGATTATCAACGCATTGTTAGGCAGCGCAGCGAGCTATTACACCAAATACAGAAACAGACGCAAAACACTGAAGCGCTGGGCATGTGGGACGATTTGTTAGTACAGGCTGGACTGCCGGTGATGCACATGCGGGCCGAGATGGCCAAGAGTGTTCATGAGCAAATTAATGGTTGGTATCAGCATCTGGTGCCACAGCGGAACGAAACACTTGAGGTAGGATACCTATCGTCAGTGGAAAAGCGGCAGCACGTGCCTGAAGTAGAGCTGGAAACGTTGTTTCATGAGCGGCTGCGGGAGCGCAGAGTTGCTGAAATACAGGCCGGCCGCACCTTAATTGGGCCGCATCGAGATGACATGGTGGTACTATTGAACCGACGCTCAGTAGCTAATTACGGCTCCCGCGGGCAAATTCGCAGCGCCGTGGTAGCGTTAAAGCTGTTTGAATATCACTACATCACTGAACATTTAGGTAAATCGCCAACGCTGTTGTTTGATGATGTATTTTCAGAATTTGATCCGGCTCGGCGCAAAGCCATATTATCAATTGCGCCTGCTGCACAAGTGATATTTACGGCAACTGACTTAAAACATGTGGGGCGCCTGCCGAGCAGGGCCGAGGTGATTAATCTTGATCAAACGACTTGAAAGTTAGGTCAAGCCTGGTACAGTAACGCCAGCACTTACTCTGATTCCCGCAGTACTCTTTACAACCTGAGCCACCAAGGAGGGGCTCTATGATGTCTCGAATCGAACGAGCCTTGATCAGTGTGTCGGATAAAACCGGCATCGTCGAATTTGCCCGAGCTTTGGGGCAAATGGGGGTGGAGATTGTCTCCACCGGTGGTACCTACCGCGATATCTTCCAAGCCGGTATTCGGGTAACGAAGATTGATGCATTGACCGGATTTCCGGAGATGCTCGATGGCCGAGTCAAAACGCTTCACCCCCACGTGCACGGCGGAATTCTGTTCCGACGCGATCTGGATACCCATTGGAAGACGGTCAGGGAGCACGGCATCAAGCAAATCGATCTGGTGGTGGTCAATCTCTATCCGTTCGCGAAGACAGTGGCCAATCCGAATGTCACGTTGGAGGATGCCATTGAGAACATCGACATTGGCGGGCCCGCCATGGTGCGCTCTGCGGCCAAGAACCACGACAGCGTGACGGTTGTCGTCAATCCCGACGACTATGACACGGTGTTAGCCGAGATGCGCGCCAACAACGGGACGACGACCCTCGAAACCCGACAGCGACTTATGGTCGCGGCGTACGAACATACCGCGGCTTACGACGCGCTAATTGGTCGGTTTTTCCGCCAGAGATATTTGCCGGACGAGCCATTTCCTAAGCAGCTCACACTCACCTATGAACGTGATCAAACCTGCCGCTACGGCGAGAATCCCCACCAGGCAGGGGCTCTGTATGTAGAGCCTGTTTCTCGAGAGGTCTGTGTGGCAGGCGCCAAGCTGGTGCACGGCAAGCCGATGTCGTTCAATAACCTCTACGACGCCAATGCGGCAGTCGAGTTGATCAAGGGCATTCAGAACGAGACGCCGGCGGCCGTAGCGGTGGTGATCAAGCACGCCAATCCTTGCGGCGCGGCCACTCACGTCTCTGTTGTCGACGCATACGTTGCGGCGCGAGCTGCTGATACCACCTCGGCTTACGGAGGCATCTTGGCCATCAACCGACCATTGGACATTACGTTGGTGGAGCAGATCTTTGCCGAACGCAACTTCTTCGAGGTAATTGTGGCGCCGAGTATCGATGAAGCAGCGCTCGAGGCCTGGATAGGCTCAAGCAAAGCGTGGGCAGCAGATTGTCGCCTGCTCGAGCTGCCTGGATTGCAGCATGCCCGCCCTCTGCCGGCGCTTGACCACAAACGGGTCACAGGAGGTTTGCTAGTGCAGCAGAGTGATCTTGGGTTGCCGTTAGGCCCTCAGCTCACTACTGTTACGAAGCAAGAGCCTAGCTTTGCCCAGATCAACGATCTTCGTCTCGCCCAGGCGATCGTCCGATTCGTCAAATCGAACGCGATCGTTCTGGTTCAGGGCGGGAAAATGGTTGGCATGGGAGCTGGCCAACCTAATCGAGTGAACTCGGTTGGCCTGGCGCTGAAGCAAGCGTGGGGCGAAGCCAACGGCGCTGTTATGGCGTCCGACGCCTATTTTCCCTTCCCGGATGGCCCCGAGGCCGCGATCAAGGCCGGTATTACGGCCATCATCCAGCCGGGCGGGTCGAAGAAAGATCAAGAAACCATCGACCTATGCGACGAGCATAAAGTCGCTATGATATTTACCGGAATCAGACATTTTCTGCACTGAGAAAGGGTGCAGCAAGCACCTGCGAGAATTACTCTCGCAGGTGCTTCTTAATTCAATTGGACTAATTAGTCTTATTGGTCTAATTTGTCTGTATGGATCAACTGAAATCTCTGTTACAAAAACGAATGCAGGAGCATCACTTAGGTGACGAAGCCAAAGCCGCTACGGTGTGCCATAACATCAATCAATTATCTGATGGAGCATTTACCGCCATACGCTATAAAAATGGCGTCCTGACCCTTTCGGTGCCTTCTAGCAGTCATGCCAGCGAGCTCCAAGCCCGCCTTGCGTACTGGCGGGAGCGCATCAAAGAACGCATCGCCCCAAATCCAATCACACGGATCTACATTCGGCAAGGTCCAGCTAGCTAACGGACTTTAAATAGATCGCCACCATGGCTTACGCGCGCTCTAAGTGTGCAATGCGTTGGTCAAGCTTCTTGATATGTTTCTTTAGGAGTTCAATTTCGTGATAGGCGGCTTTAATATCGCCAGATTCCATTTCAAAGAAACGGTCTAAGCGGTCTTTAATTGCAACAATATCTTGTTTTATAGGGTGCAAGGCAGCGTATAGTTGGTCGTGGACATCGATTCGAACAACTTTAAATTCATCCCGAATCTCTTTCCGGACAATATTCAATTCATCCCGTACTTCTTCTCGAACAACGGTTCTTAGTTGTTGTAGCTCATCTTTTTCGAACGCCATTATTGCTCCTACACTAAGGTAGACTTTTTAGAGTGGCGTTGCAACACCTCCTCTCACCGCGTCGCTTGACAAGAGGTAGCAAATGTGCTATTATTCCGGCAACTAGAGGCGCGCTGACGAAGTGCGCAACTCGACCTTTTCCATGGCCTAATTTTTGGGCCACATACAGCCGACGGGCTATAAAACACGCAAGGAGCACGCATAATGCAGCAGCTGATCAACCTCCCCCAGAGGCCGCAGAGCGCGGTCGACGCCGATGTCACGCGCGACATCAAGATTGCTTGGCAGCCTGCCAACATCATGATCGAGCGCATGTGGGAAATTCTCTCCTTCATCGATCTCGGCGATTTGGAAACAAACGTATTGCACGCCGCCGCCGGGAGTATTCCCGAGGACGTGCCGCACTGCTTCATGCCTCATCCGCAGCAGTTGCTCGCGGCCAAGGACAAGAGGTTCTCGCCGAGAGAATACAGCACCGAGTCGCAGAAGATCATCAACCAATATGGCGATGGCACGAGCGACTACCTCGACCAGCGGCTGAGCGGTGGTGAGGCCAAGCACGATCAGACCAATCTCAACGGATGGAAGCGGCGCTTGGTAGACCAGCCGAAGGGCGTAGTCAACCTGTACGAGGTCGGCTTCGGCCCCATCACCCGCTTCGAGACCGCAGGTCAGGTCTACAATCTCCCAGCGCGGGATGCCCGCAAGCCGCTCGTGCAGCACAGGATGATCCCCGGCGGATTCATGGAATGGGCCATCTGTATGGGCCTGTTCAAGGATCTGGCTACGGAGATCGCTCGGGTTGATCCCTACATCGTCCATCCCGGCACCAAGGTGCGTTGCGACGTCGGCGTCTGGTCCAGCGTCTCGCGCTGCTGGGGGTGGGACGGTCACGCTGAGTGCTTCGGCCTCTGGGACGACGGCGATGTCGCTCCGAGGGACGCTATGTTCGCGCTCTTCCCGGGAGTGCCTCGGAATTCGTAATTCGGCTATTTGGTCCTCCTTCTGGACCATTTGGCCATTCGACTGGCGCCTGTTTCCTTCATGGAGACAGGCGCCTTTAAATTTGAAATTTTTTATACGTGGCTCTCTGATGGTATTTCGGCTATATTTTGCTCTACAAAATTAGCATTACGTTCTGAAGAGCAGAACTATATGCTATAGTAGCCAGGAAATTAGGTTAATGCGCGGCAGTCTACGGATCGCCGTCACCGAAATTACGCTTCTGCTTTTAGGTAGAATTGCTGAGGTCTAAGGACTTAGCAAGCGTCCAAGCAGCAAGGGTACTCCGTGCCTTATCCAAGAAGGTGAAGAGCCGCATCAAATACAGGGACTGCTGTTTCAGCGCCCAGTGACATGGATAGGACAGGGCACAAGGTGCGTAACGACGTCAACGACTGGTCCAACGTCTCGAACTGCTGGAAGTGGAACGGTCACGCTAAGTGCAACGGCAACTGGAACGACGACAATGTCAATCCGAAGGACGCTATGTTCGCGCTCTTCCCGGGACTACTCTAGCTGACACTTCGTATCCATCCTCCAAGCATTTTGCCAATATCTTGGAGAATGCTTTGGAGGATGAGGTACTTATTTTGATCAATGCTTTTTGTTTCAAACGCCAGTCGTACCAGTAGCCGCAACAGTTCTAGTTTGCCAGATAATGGCATGAGGGCATTACGCTTGAGATTGTTTGGCAGTTGATTGGCGGTCAGTAACCCCTCTAATAAATCAAGTGCAGTGCTTTCCAGTCGCACCCCTAACGAATGTCTCTCAGAC
>CAZLPY010000026.1:0-12269 GCA_964561525.1 uncultured Candidatus Saccharibacteria bacterium
TCCTTTAAGTGATCTAGCAACCATGCTTCGCTGTAGATGTGACAAGATTCGATTACTCGACTTCTTTGAAAACTTTATTCTGTTTGACGAATCAAAAAGCGAGACCAAAAAAATTGTGCCGCGTTATTTTCAATATATTGGGGTGAACCTGGCCTTTGAAAACGTAATGCATCGAAAAGATTTGGAAGGTAAGTTAGGAGTGTTTTGGCACACCCAAGGTTCGGGTAAATCCTATTCCATGGTCTGGCTCTCGGGGAAAGTTCTGCGCAAACTGACTGGTAATTTTACCTTTGTCATAGTAACCGATAGAACTCAGCTCGATGGGCAGGCGTATAAAAACTTTGTAAATGTCGGGGTCATTCACGAAACAGAAGTACACGCCGAGAGTATCGCTCACCTCAAAAACCTATTAACGCAGGATCATCGCCAAATTTTCACGACTATTCAAAAATTTCAGAATATTCCGGGCGCCATATCTGAGCGTGAAGATATTATTGTGATGACGGATGAAGCCCATCGTACCCAATATGACCGTATGGCACTCAATATGCGCAAGGCGCTGCCTCATGCCTCATTTATTGGCTTTACCGGCACACCGCTGATGGCTGACGGTGAGGCAGAAACCGAAAAAACCTTTGGAAAGTATGTTTCGGTGTATAACTTTGGTCAGTCGGTTGAAGACGGCGCAACTGTCCCACTCTACTACGAAAACCGGGTACCAAGATTAAAAAACGTCAACGACGATCTTGAGGAGCAGTTGGGACAGTTAATGAACAGGTATGACCTCGATGAAGATGAAGAAGAAAAACTCGAGCGTGAATACTCCAACTTTTACGAAATTGTGACCCGTGAAGACCGCCTTGATACAATTGCTCGAGATATTGTAGAACATTATGTCGGGCGTGGCTATGATGGTAAGGCCATGGTTGTCTGTATTGATAAGAAAACCACCTTTCGTATGTATGACAAGGTAAAGAAAGAGTGGGATCGCTACATTGCTAAATTGCGCATGGATCTATCTCGCGCCACTGATGAGCGTGAGCACGAAAAAATCTTAGCCAAATTGGAGCAACATGAGAATGTAGACATGGCAGTGATGGTAAGTATGGGCGATAACCAGAACGAGATCGCCGATATGGAGGAATTTGAAATTGATGTTAAGCCAATTAGGGAGCGGATAATTTGGGGCGATCTCGAGAATGAGTTTAAAGATCCAGACAGCAACCTTCGAATTATTTTTGTCTGCGCCATGTGGATGACAGGTTTTGATGTGCCGAATCTGTCTACCCTCTACTTAGATAAGCCGTTGAAAAACCATACCTTGATGCAAACAATTGCTCGTGCTAATCGTGTGGCCGATAAAGACAAAAAGAATGGCTTAATCGTTGACTATATTGGAGTATTTAAAAACATTGAGCGAGCTTTAGCGCTTTACGCTGCCAATGGGGTAGATGAGGATGACATAATCAAAAGCAAGGAAGAACTTCTGAAGGACTTGAAAAATACCCTACACACTGTAAAAGCATTCTTGAGCGCCGAGCAGATTGAACTTAACCCTCTACTTGAAGCGCCCAGTGATCAGAAATTACTCTTGCTTGAAAAATATGCCGACACTATTATTGGACAACCGGAAAAGAAAAGGGAGTTGTTAAACCTTGCCAGCGACTTACAAAGTGCATACCGCTCGGTACTGCCTGACCCCGATGCCGAAGATTATTACAAAGAGGTGACCGCTGTTCGGGTGCTAGCTTCACGTATTCGTGCTGTTGAAGCGCAAAGCATTGATGTTTCTCAAGTTAAAAAGGATTTGGAAGATTTACTTGATAAATCAATCCAAGCCGGTGAGTATGTTATACCGCAGCACAAAAAGATAAAAGACTTGAGCGCCCTTGATGCTAATGCTTTGCACAGCTTTTTTGCAGGTTTGGAGAATAAAAACCTACAGGTTGAAGCGATGTCAGGCGAGCTTGAGAAAAAGATTGCTGAAATGATAAAAAGAAACAAAAAACATGCTCGGTTTATGGAGCGTCTGGTCTCACTCTTGCAAGAATATAACAGTGGTGCGCACGACGTCGATCAGCTCTTTGACGACCTGATTACCCTTGCTAAAGATTTGAGCGAAGAAGAACAACGCGCGGTGAAGGAGAATTTAAGTGAGGAAGAGTTAGCAATTTTTGATTTATTAATGAAGGAAAATCTCAATCCAGATGAAGTTGCCCGTATTAAGGGTACTACCCACGAATTATTAGTAAATCTTAAGCCACTTCTAGTGCCTCATTGGAGAGATTTTGAACCCAATCGTGCTGGAGTAAAGGCAACCATCACAGACCTACTGTTTACAAAATTGCCCGAGCCAACATATACAGAAAAAGAATGTGAATTAAAAGGGTTCGAGGTTTACAACTTTGTGTATGAGCATTACCAAGATGCACAAGCGCTTATCGGCGTATGATCCACAGGCGAATCAGGTATTTATTTGATCCTCTATCTAGATAACCATGCAGGTTCTTCTTTATATTTGCATCAAATTACGGCTAAGTTAAACTTTGCTCAATCTCATCATTTGACTCAATTATTAGTTCGGTGTATGTTTGGTATATGGATGAGGCGTCAATTAATTATGTATAAACTAAGCCCTTCGGATTTTGCTTTCCTTTATGAAGAGTGCAAGCATTGTTACTACCTCAAGGTAAAGCACGGCATTACTCAGCCAAGCATGCCGATGCCGGGGATTTTTAGTGCTATCAATACTCGCCTGCAAGGCCTACTAATCGACAAGCCATTGACCGATTTATCACCCGATTTTCCTGCGGGAATTGTGGAGAGCCAAGAGGGGTTTGTGGAGTCAAAGTCAGTTAATGGTTTGGATATCTACATCAAAGGCAAGTACGATCTGTTGGTCAAACAGCCGGATGGCACCTACATGATCGTTGATTTTAAGCTGAGCCAGCCGCACCCCGATAAAATATCTAAGTACCAATCGCAATTGTGGGCCTACAAATATGCGTTTGAGAATCCAAAGGTAGGTGCTGCAAAAACGATCACCAAAATGGGACTGATCGTGATGTATCCCGACCGCACCAAGTTTGCCAACGGCGAAGCGTTTCTGTCGTTTCCGCCAAAGTGGCTCGAAGTTGCCTACGATGATACGCAATTTAAGCGCTTTATGCAGGGCGTCAATGAACTCCTGGTTGGGCCGATGCCGCCGGAGAGTACTACGTGCAAATGGTGCATCTATCGCCACATTGGCGAACCCGCCGAGGCAGTTGATCAGTTAGCACCTGATCCCGCAGCGCTTTAATCATTGATTTAAGGCTCCTTGGTGTGATACAGTGCTAAGTCCTTACTTATACACAACTTGTGATGGATGCTATGAATCGATATGCTAAAACAAAGGAGGGGAGAATGGCAAAAACTATGGATATTACTCAGGACAATCAGGTTCTAGGCGGAAAGCCGGTGATAAAAGGGACACGTATCTCCGTGGATATTATCGGTTCGTATATTGCAAATAACATGGGCGTAGTAGATATTAGGTTCGCCTATCCTCATTTAACCGATCGCCAAATTCAGGCAGCTCTTCACTATTTGAGTGAGCGAGCCCATCAAGAGGAACGAAAACTTGACCCCACGAGTGCATAAGTTTCGATTCTGGCTTGATGAAAATTTCCCAGCCCATGCTGGGGAATTTTTAAAATCGTTGGGGCATCATGTTTGCAACACTAAAGTTTTTGCTAATACACAAAAAACTGATTTTGCCCAACTAGAAGCTGCCATTAAAGAGCGAGCGGTTTTTTTGACTTCTGACAAAGATTTTTTACATGGCTCAGTGTTACTTGAGCTTCGAAAACGCGCATTTGGCGTTGTGATAATACACACGGATAATCCGACTCCGGAGCAATATGGAAAAATATTAAAGAAATTTTTACAAACGTTCACCCCAAAACAAATAGTAGGAAAAGTTATCCATAGCTCGGCAAATAAGAGTATTATTGTTGAGTTATAATATAATGCTACGAACGCCTCATACCTGTCCGGCTATTCCAACCAGGTCAAGCCTGGCTGGGAGTAGCACTTCCTCGTATGAGGCGTTTCGTGTATATCAATATCTTTACCTAGCTGATACGCTTGAGGTATGGAATACATAATTAGTGTTGTGACCTGGGTTTTGGTGGCTGGGGTTGGGGGATGGCTGGTCAATCAGGGTGTGAATGACTGGTACTTGACCATTACCAAACCAAGCTGGACGCCGGGCGGCGCGGTGATTGGGGCAGTATGGACGGTGCTGTATGTTCTGATTACTGTTGCCATGATTGTGGCCTGGAAAAAGCTTAAGAATCAGGAGCGTCGCACTGTGTTGTGGATGTTTGGTATCAATGCAGTGCTAAATGCGGCTTGGAACTACTTTTTCTTTACCGCTCACACCATCGGCCTCGCTTTAGCGGAGATTCTGATATTAGAGGCCGCTACGCTATACCTCATTTGGTATCTGTGGCCGCGAGTGCGCGTGGCTAGTTATTTGCTCATTCCCTACGCCGCTTGGGTAGCCTTTGCTTCGTATTTGACCTACACAATCTTGGCACTCAACTAAGCGTGCCATAAAACAGAGTAACTGCTTTTTTAGCTAGACAAAATAAAAGGGCCAGGAGACTAAACGTCATCTCCTGGCTGATTGAGGCAGTGGCAGCAAAACTCACGTCCCGGTAAAAAACCGGAGTTGACGGCAATAACCCAAACGTGCGCGCTGCCCCACACGCCGGGCCCATATGCTATATACACTTGCATTTTAGCATCTTGATGGATGATTATCAATACCGACTGATTATTGTGACTTGTTCGTCCCTTCGAAAATCGGCGGCCCGACTTTTTGATTGACGACAAGCTTGTAGACGGACTCGTCGAAGTCGTAGACGTTCAGGCTGGTGATAGTGTCGCCGAGCAGCAAGCACTGTGCCTGCCGATCTCGTGACCACCAAAATGCACACGCGACAAGATCACGGTACCTTCTTGGAATCCCAACTAAAGCTACGACATTTGGAAAAGTAATCACAGATTGCGGAATTGCACCGGTGATTGCTCCCAGTTTCAGCACGTTCCGATCATCAATTTGGTCATACGGCATCGGCATGCCCCTAAAGCTTGCGATAGTGATTTTTTCGACTGCACCGCGGCCAAGATCGATAAAGCCATTTGTGACTTTGGCTCTGATAGTACTGTCAGCCATTGGACCATGCCTCCGGGTCATGTGATAAGTTGTTAACTAGCTTGCTTAAGGAACACAAGCAGACTACATAATACCACACTATCGAGCTTTTGTCGATGAACAAAACCGGCCGACAATAAAAAACCTCGTCCCAACGTGGAACGAGGACCGACAAGTGAGATGAGGGCGGATGATATCAGCCCGTTCGAATAGCGCGAGGTGTGCATCAATTAGTGCACGGAACTGGAAACAATCCCAGTCAGATGGGAACCGACAAGCGCCGCAAACAGGGCAGGTGAGCCAGCAGCAACCTCGGCAGCGCTCGGCGCGTCGACCATCAATCACGGTGCCGCAACTCCAGCACGGCATCACTTCCCAGTTTGTTGCGCACAATGGACAATATCGCAGGCTTGGGTGGCCACCAAAGCGTGCGGCCGATCCGCAAGCGCAGTAGTCAGATCTGACATGAGATGAGTGCGGCGCATAACCGATCATGAACATCGGTATTACCTTCTTTCGTTATTAATGTGGCGGCAAATCTGTATGACTTCATTACATGCTTACCTACTCGATTTGTCAAAGAGCCTGCCTTAGTTTTGGAATCAATGATATAGTTAAGAGTATGATGAAACCACCAGGATTAGCTACACGTTTATTTTTGGATAGTGGTGACCCGGATGAGACTAAAGAAGCTATTGTGACGCTTTCGTTTTTGGATGGCCAAACCACCAATCCCACACTCATTGCCAAGCACCCTGCAGCGAAAAAGCGCCTAGCCAGTGGGCACAAATTTACTCAGCTTGAGATCTTTGATTTTTATAAAGACGTTGTACAAGAGCTCTCTGGTTTGTTGCAGAATGGATCAATTTCAATTGAAGTCTACGCTGATGCAAAAACGACCGCCGATACGATGTTTGGGCAAGGACGGCAGATGTTTGGATGGATTCCGAATGCTCACATTAAATACCCGACAACTATCGCCGGCCTTGAAGCAGCAGAGCGCTCGGTGGCAGCTGGTATGCGGGTGAATATGACACTGTGCTTTAACCAGGCGCAGGCTGCGGCAGTATATGCAGCAACACGAGGGGCAAAACCCGGGCAGGTGTATGTATCGCCGTTTATCGGCCGGCTCGATGATCGCGGTGAAAACGGGATGGATCTGATCAAAAACATCGTGCAGATGTATGCGGCTGGAGACGGACATGTGCAGGTGTTGGCCGCCAGCATTCGCGGCATCGACCATCTACTGTCCTCGTTTCAAGCTGGATCGGATATTGTCACCGCGCCCTTAAACATCTACCAAGAATGGGTCGCGCAGGGCATGAAGGTGCCCAATGCATCATTTAGCTATACGCCAGATTTAAAACCAATTCCTTATCTTCCATTCGATTTAGATGCGGATTGGCACACCTTTGACGTTAGTCACGAATTAACCGATGCCGGCATCGCCAAATTCTCCGCAGACTGGAACAATCTCGTACAATAAGGCCTGGCCTTACTACTGATATATACTGCGGAGAAACGGTTATCTAACAGGTCGAAAAAGGCCAGACCTTTTAAAGGCCGGACCTTTTTGCAGTTATCAAATGCTTAAAGAGATGATAATGTTAGTATTTTGAAAAGGAGTAAACATGATCAAAACCTGGATTCCGTATGCTATCACCATTACTCTGCTGTCAGGCGTAATCTACGGCACGGTGCAACACCTGCTTCGCACCTCGGCAAACGATCCACAAATTGAGATGGCTGAAGATGCAGCACGTGCGCTCGCTGGGGGTACTGCTGTTGAGCCGCTTGCAAGTGGGCCAAAAGTAGATATGGCAAACAGCCTGGCGCCGTTCCTGATTTTTTATAATACCAATAATACCGCCGTGGCCGGGACAGGCCAGTTAAACGACACTTTGCCAACCCCACCGTCCGGTGTGTTCACTTACGCGCACAATCACGGCAAAAATCGCCTGACCTGGCAGCCCAGTAAAGGCGTGCGCATTGCGGCGGTTGTGGTGCCTTATTCCAGCACCTCAGGTGATGGATTTGTGCTAACTGGGCGCAATTTGCGCGAGGTGGAGCAACGCGAATCTGAACTTATGGCACAGGTGTGGATGGGGTGGGTAGTGACCATGCTCACAACACTTGCGGCAATTGCATTATTGAACCGAGCCTCGAAGCATCACTCTTAAAACAGGATACTTGAGATCAATAAGCTGCAGTGTCAGCGCTCTCGCCAACTACTTTTTTTTCGCTGCAAAACCATAGATGTACACAATCGGCAAAATGCCGACTGAGTTAATAATGAGGATGGCGATAAACCAGTAGGGCTGGTTATTACGTGACGCCAGCCATAATCCGTACCCCTTCCAACCCAAATCCCAGAGCACTAACACGACAAATAACAAGCCGAGCGCCGGGTGTCCGAACAATGGAAAATCGCCTGGATATTGCACAATCTGATGATAGTTGAACATGCTACCTCCTTTGCTTTAGCGTATCACATTTAGCGATGTGAGATCTAGCAGAATTTCGCCTGATACTACTTAAGCCCACACCACTCGTTGCCTCAATCACAGTATCCCAAGGCCTTTTTGGTACTCAACCGTTTGATACGATCGATGTTTGAAAAACCGCACGATCATAAAGAGATAGTAAAGATACACCAGCAAAATCAGCGCATGATATACGTTTAGCTCGCGCATCAAAATTACCCACGCTAGCACACCGCCCGCAATTGCAACAATGGTTTTACTAATCAGCAGCACAATGCGACCAGATGCGACGAGACGGGTTTTGGCCGGGGCTGGCGTCGAAGTAAAGCACACCAAAATGAGGTGGATGAGCACTTGATTTGGATTAAGCACAATCACCTCGCCATGGTAATTCCCCACCCGAGTATCGCGAGACAACATGTAGTCTGGTTTCGATATTGAAATGGCGTACTGACCAGGGCCGGCTTCGAAGCCGAATAAGCCCGACCGGTCGCCCACCACGACTTGTGTTTTATTGGTTGAAAGATTCTTCAGGGTCAAAATAGCATAAGGGAGTGCATCCCCGAACCCGGCTTTGTGCACTACGCCAGCGATAGTGTAGTTTTTCCCTTTCGTTAAGCGGAACGGTGGCCACAACGTCAACAGGCGCCACCAATATGCTGCGGCAGCGAGTAGTGACTGCAGTGTTGTTAGCAACAACAGCAGCAATCCGGATAGCAAGGTATGATCAATTACCGTGACGTCCTGATCGGACAAGGTAAAGGTGCGGTTCGGTAAGGCAAAAGTTCGGGGATCGGCCGAAAAATGGATGTCGGAGGCAGGCACTGCAGTGATCTTACCTTCCGCAATAGCGATAACGGCGTAGGCACATCCATCTGCGTGTTGCTCAGTGTCTAGGTACGATGTAGTAGCACTTGTGCCGATGGTGTGATCTCCACAATGTACCTCGTATGATGACAAGGCGCCTGCCGACCCGCCAGTGGTGTATGCACTCCACGAAATAGTGACCGGCGCGGCAACCGTGGTTAGAGTGTACTGCTCACGTCCTATCGCACTCGCCGTACCGTCCGGTAATACGGCCAAAAACTGCAGTAAGGTGCTTTGGGACAGGGTCAAAGGAGCGCTGTAGTGGGACGTAGTTTTAGAGGGCGCAGATCCATCAGCGGTATAGTAAATTTGCGCGTCGCTTGAACTTGCAGTAAGCGTCACGGTGACCGGGTGATTGTAATTGCCACCTTTTGGACTTGCCGCGACCGTCACGGCCTCCGTAGATGAGCTGCTCGAAGTGGTGGTGGTGCTCGTACCGCCGCTATTGGATTCTTGCGTAGCGTTAAAGGTAAAGGCGGCACTGGCAATGGGGCTGGTTGATCCAATCGCGATGCCCTGTACCGTGGTATTTTGCGAAAGGTACAATGGGCTGCGATAGGCTGGCGAATAAGCAGTGGGCTCGGTGCCATCGACAGTGTAATAAACAGCGGCAGGATGTGACGACGGGGTATAGTAAAGCAAAGCCGAAACTGGGTTGGTGAATGCGCCGCCCGGTGGATTAATCTGCACCAGTAAATTGATTTCGCAGAAAAGGAAACAGGGTACAGGAGGTGGTGGCGTTGGTGTAGGCGCTGGACTGCAGGTAAGCTGACGGTTTTTGTCACTAAATAAATCAAGTAATTTTTCCAGTAAGGTCGGATTTTTGCACACGCCAGGTGGCTGGCCGGTCTTGCCATTATCAGCTTTGCTTGAATTACCTTGATTGGTGTTCCCGCCCCCCTGTCCAGGCGGATTTGCGCCTTGGTCACTTGCACTGTTGCTTGTGCTCCCGCCAGTAGTGCTAGTACCGCCACTCAAGCTTCCACCAGCACTCGTAGTACCACTGCTGCTAGTAGAGTTTGACCCTGCGGTCGAACCACTCGAAGAGCCCGATGACGTGCTGCTCGTATCGCTACTACTACTTGATCCGCTGCTAACAGCATTCACCGTGATGGTCTGGCTGCCAATAATGCCGCTCATTACACTGTCAGCTACTGTAGCGGTTTGCAGCCCGGGAGTTTGTAACGTAATCGCGTTACTAAAACTGTGCTGACCAGCATCGCTACCACTAAAAATGTAATCGGGCGGTAGGGTTGCGGCAGAATCAGTGCTGGTAAAGTGAATTATCCCCGCGTAGCCAGTAGTAATATTACCAAAACTATCTTTGGCTGTAATAGTCACACTACTACTCGATCCAGCATCGATCGGGTTGGTAATGCCGCTCACGATCAAAGATGAGGTAGCTGCTGGATTAACCGTCAGGCTTTTCGCATCGCTGGTGAGACCAGAGGCGGTGATGCTAATAGTGTACGTGCCTGCTGATTCATCATAGTAGAAAAAGTCTTCGGTGTTCGCACCATTACCAATGGTAACAGATGTCACTGATGGCCCACCCGAGCTGTCACGAAATGCCTTGTTACTGCTAGTTGAGGTCGAACTTACGTCTACAACCTTGCTACCTGAAGTGGTAGCGTTATCAAACTGGTCCCGGCGCGTAACAACGTAACTTGTAGTCTCCACACCAGCAGTCGTAGTAGTGGGAGAGGAGGTTAGTACGACTTTCGTGGTTACATCGGGGTTAACGGTCACCGCGCTGGCAGTACCAGTAATACTGCCGCTAATAGTATCCGTTCCAGAAACAGTCTGTGACCCAGAGGTCTTTAACGTTACACCACTCGCAAATGTATGTGTACCAGAATCGCCTCCAACGAATGTGTAATCACCCGGCAAAGCTGCTTGGGTGTCGCTAGAGGTAAAATGGACAGTCCCAGTGTAGCCTGTGGCAGTGTTATTATAAGTATCTTTAGCGGTAACGGTGATGTCGCTTGCTATACCAGCGGTACGAGGACTGACAATACCAGTTAACGTTAGGCTTACAACCGACACGGGATTAACCGTTATGCTGCCGGTGGTACCAGTAATACTTCCAGTAATAGTATCGTTTGCGGTCACTGTTTGCGACCCAGATGACTTCAATGTGACTCCTCCATTGAATGTGTGGGCTCCTGCATCACCACCACCAAAAGTATAATTAGATGGCACAATTGCCTGGCTATCAGACGATGAAAACGTGATCGTCCCAGCATAGCCTGTGGCAGTGTTATTATAAGTATCTTTAGCGGTGACAGTGATATCGCTTGCTACGCCAGCACTACGCGGAGTCGAGATGCCCGTCAAAAGTAACGAAGTAGTCGAAGCCGGATTAATGGTCAATGATTTCGAGTCACCAGATAAACCGGGAGCAGCAACGCTAATAGTAAACGATCCTGCTAATTCATCGTAATAAAAGAAATCCTCTGTGCTGGCTGTGTTGGCAATTGTTACGAAGGTCACCGTCCCTCCGCCAGAACTGTCGCGGAATGACTTATTGCTTCCAGATGAGGTTGAATTGAGATTAACCACCTGGCTACCTGAAGTAGTCGGGTTGTTGAATTGATCCCTCCGGGTGACCACATAGCTTGTTGTTTCGTTCCCAGCCGTTACCGATGCCGGATTAGTAGTAATTACAAGTTTAGCAGTGACATCCGGATTGACAGTCAAGCTGCTCGTAACCCCTGTAATACTACCGGTTATAGTATCGGTACCAGTCACGGTTTGCGTTCCGGAAGTCTTGAGGGTTACCCCACCCGTAAAGGTATGGGCACCGCTATCGCCACCAATAAAAGCATAGTTACTGGGTAGGATGGCCTGGCCGTCCGTTGATGTGAAGTGAACCGTACCAGTGTAGCCGGTAGCAGTGTTATTGTACGTATCCTTAGCAGTCACAGTGACGTCACTAGCTACACCAGCTGTACGAGGCGAACTGATACCACTTAAAGTGAGGATGGTGGCTGAAGCGGGGTTTATCGTAATACTACTGGTTGTCCCTGTAATGCTGCCCGTGATGGTATCAGTCGCAGTCACGGTTTGGCTTCCAGCAGTTTTTAGCGTGACCCCATTCGTAAAGGTATGGGTGCCAGCATCGCCACCTACGAACGTGTAGTTAGTGGGCAGCACTGCTTGACCATCGGAGGAGATAAAGTGCGCAGTTCCGCTATAGCTGGTGGCAGTATTGTTGTAAGCATCCTTAGCCGTTGCCGTGAGATCGCTCGCTGTACCAGCAGTACGAGGCGAAGAGATCCCTGATAAAGATAGAGTAGAAGCCGATCCAGGGTTTACCGTAACCGAACCAGAGGTACCGGTAATAGAGCCAGTAATGGTGTCGGTAGCCGTCACCGTCTGGGAGCCGCTGGTCTTCAAAGTTACCCCACTACTGAAGGTATGGATCCCGGCGTCACTAAACGTAAAGGTATAATTAACGGGCAGGACGGCCTGGCCATCAGAGGAAGTGAAGGTTACGGTGCCGGTATATGAGAAAACCGTGTTATTGCCGACATCCAAGACTGTCACCCGGACATTGCTGGCCGTTCCAGCAGTGACAGGAGAAGTGAGCTGATCAACCGTGTAGTGAGTTGGTGGCCCGTAGGTGTTATTAGTTCCAGCCCCCGTACCCGATCCACCGGTACCGGCATTAGCTGTTTTAGTGGCTCAGGCAGTTCCAGACCTCCCTGGTCACA
>CAZLPY010000027.1:0-12244 GCA_964561525.1 uncultured Candidatus Saccharibacteria bacterium
CGTAACAAGGTATCCCTATCGGAAGGTGGGGATGGATCACCTCCTTTCTAAGGAGCTAGTCCCGCAGCAGAGTGATCTGTTGTGGAGATTAGGTCGATCTTCTCTTGCAAGAGAGAGGCTAAAAGTGGAGTTGACTGTAGTTTGGCCACAAATATGTTGTAAAACAAAAACACCTCACTATAGTGAGGTGTTTTTGTTTGAATTGATGACAGTTTATTACTATAATTATGTTATGCATAGCGACATTAACTTGATTTTAATTGTTTTTCGTCTCGGTTATCGCTGGATGATTGCTGGAATTGTTGGCGGACTCATATTTTTTTACCTAGGCAGGAATGGAAAAGTATACTCAGAAGTTACATCAACATCAAAAAGTCTTTTACAGCATAAATTTATAATCGGTGGTTTGATCGGTGTAGGCGCATATTTAGTCATTCATAACATGTATCGGTTTTTTGTTGGTTTCGTAATAGATTATCCCACTTTGTATGATTCATTTTTGTATGATTCATTTGCTTTAATTGTAGGGTTATTGGCCTTAGGCAGTGGCGTATCGGCATTACGAGCCAATAGTAGCCGTGGCAACACCGCGGTGAATTATGCCAATTTATCGAAATCTACTATGCGAATAATGCTCTTAGTTATTCTCATTGTCATCTTTTTCATCTACTATTACCTCTGGTTTAGACCGATAGGATCATAAATTAAATATAGAGTTATCTAAAAAAGACCTTAGTTAGGTCTTTTTTAGTGTATTTCTAATTCTGGTGGGTGCGCCTGGACTCGAACCAGGGACCTCTTCATTATCAGTGAAGTGCTCTAACCAACTGAGCTACGCACCCACAAGGCAAATTTTAAAATATCAGTGACGCGCTCTAACCAGCTGAGCTATACGCCCATATTTTTCTTACATATAATACCAAAAATGTCTTATCACGGCAACTCACTCGGCTGGGCAAATTATGGTATCATGAAATCATGTTAGCTACTCCACATTTATTAGCAGGGGCGGCGGTAGGATCGACCGTTGCGGGTGTGCCGGGCGCGTTCATTTTCGGGGCGCTCAGCCACTTGCTGCTCGATGCAGTGCCCCACACCGACGACGCCCTGCTTGAAGTGCCACGCGGCGGTCGCATTATGCCAGCCGATTACGCGGCAGTCACGCTTGATATCGTGGTCGGATTCATTTTTGTGTTCTACTTTGCCTTTGCGGGCAATCACATTCCGGATCACGTAATGGCTGGAGCGATTGGTGGCATCAGCCCCGATTTGGTGAGCAATGTACCGTTTTGGTCACCATACTTGGTTGGATTGCCGATCATTAAACAGTTTCACTGGCTGCATGGGTTTGTGAACCAAGGCGTGGGGGAACATCGCAAATTGCTCGGCGTGCTGACGCAGTTTGTGGTTATAATAGTGTCAGTAATTATTTTGACCAGAGAATGACCTTCGTCTTATTTTTTAAACATCTGATCACTGGTGCGCTGGGCATTTTCCTCGGTGTTCAAATTTTACGATTTTCGAATCAAATGTTGTTGTGGTTTGGCGCTGCGGAACTGGCGGAAAAGTACATTCCTGGAGGTACAGTTTCGATGTGGAAGTTGCTTGGGATCGCCTTGGTTGTCGGCGGCATTTTAGTAATTTTTGGTTACACGAGTTTTATTGGGTTTTGATCGTCGTTCTGGCTTGTCCAGAATCGGCACGTTGTGTTTAGCCTAATAGGTAGTGGACTTAAGGGGAAAAATTTAGTATAATGTTGTAAGTCGCGGTACAGTCCGGCTTCACGGCTAAAAACTGCTTATTACAATACTAGTCGACGCAGTAGATGCTAGTGATTCTTCGCCCGACCTATTCTGGCGCCTTTCATGCTCGTTGTCCCGCTACGCGGTACTGTCTGCGCTGAAAGATCGCCCTGAAACGGCGGGCTCGAAGTCACCACGCGTTTCTTGGGCCTGTAGCTCAGTGGTAGAGCAACTCCTTTGCAAGGAGAAGGTCGGAGGTCCAACTCCTCTCAGGTCCACCAAAAATGATCATTAAAAATGAATTCTTCTAGGAAGCCGGAAAATACTCCAAGGAGGAAGAAAATGCTGTTAGGGTCTGCTGGCCTTCGAAGCATTGATGAGACGACTATTCACAATGGTCGCGTCGTTCGTCCGGGCGACACTGTGCACTTGCTCCCTTTCGAGCAAAGAAAGTACGAGCGGTTGACCGGAGATGAACTCGAGGATGAAAAAGAACTCGAGCGAGACAGACTCACAAGAAATGAGAAGTGGCTCGGCAAGGGACCGTTTACCATTTCCTGGATAAGCAGATGGCCCTGTGGTGGAGTCACGCTCTACCTCAAAGGCGCAATGGGTTCGGAGCCAGGAGCGTATGCATCGGACTTCATGTGATCTAACATTCCTCCGTCTTCCATTTTCGCAGGACGACGCGCAATCGTCTTCCTGCTTCTTACAAGAATTCATTGCCTTGGTTTTCTTTCCCTGAATTAAGACTATGATTTGGTCAATGTTTCTGGTTCTCGTATAATAACAATATGTTGAAGCATGCAATGCAGTATTTAGTGGTGGCCTTGCTGATCGGTCTTGTCTTGCCTACTTTTGCTCTTGCCCAAACTCGTATCCAAGCACGGCGCAATGCAATCGTTTTGAGTACCTGGCGCGGCGTAGCCTCCTATCCTAAACCAACACTGCAATTAGATGTGCCATTTCATCACCAAGAGCACTCACTTTCTTGTGAAGCAGCAGCGCTGCGCATGCTGCTACTTTATAATGGTATTGATGAACCGGAAAACTGGATATTACAAAAAATGCCTTTTGGCCCGGTGGGCGCGGATCCAAGTAAGGTATTTGTAGGCGATATTGATGGATCTCAGCCCACTACCGGCTACGGAATTCATTGGGATGGCCTAGCCGAAGTCGCCAAAGCATATGGCACGAGCGAGGCCTTTAGTGACAAATACCTCTATTATTTAATTGATAGATTACACGATGGTCATCCGGTGATTATTTGGGGCAGCGTATTTAAAAATCCCAAAGACATTTCGTGGGTCACCCCTGAAGGCAAAACGGTCAAAGCGCTCAATGGGGAGCACGTGTGGGTAGTAACAGGATACGCTGGCCCGCGTGAGGCACCAACCTACATTTTTACTCTTGATCCATTGCGTGGGGTGCAAGTATTCCGGACTGGAGATTTTATGGCTATTTGGGATGATTTTGGCACCTCCGGCATGCTACTGACAAGCTTAAATCATAGTGATCCAACAGAATAACCGTTTACTTTTCGTAAAATAGCCTTATGCTATTTTCAGAATCCATATAAAGGCGGTCACATTGGGAGAATATGAAAAGTTCAATCCTGAGGTAGAATACGAACTACCGGAATCAGAAATTGAGCAGTTGATTGATATTTCCGCTAGACTTAGAAGTTATGCAGCTTTAGATAGCCACAATCGCGCTACACTTCCACCACTACCTGAGAGAGACTACAGTAGTATTGGATCACCTAATGATGACACAGATATGGAAGATGAAAAAGATCCTCTGAAAGTGATAGCTGCCGGCTTTAATCAGGCCTTTCACAAAAAAGCTGAAATTGATGACCAATATCTACAAAAACATGGTGCCCTAATGAGGCAGTATCATGAGACTAGCGAACCAATTTTGCAACAATCCACTGAATGGTTAGAATCTTTACCTCTGTGGCAGCATGTATTTACTACCGATAATCAACAAGGCGCACTCAACCAGTCTATTTATTTCATGACTCCGCATGGAGCATCGCTGCGATTAAAGACCAGTAAATTATTGAGAGACGGCATGTCAGGAGTTATTCAGCCCATATCAGATCGGATACTCTTTTATGATCGTGATCAGGCTATCGTCAATCATCAGCATTCGGATTTTTTACGATTAAAAGAGAAATTGGGCGGTGCTTTAATTGATTGTTTTCCAATGGATGCAGCCTCACTAGAGCCGCAAAATGATTATCATGTTGCCGAATATTTATCTCACCTAATGCACCTCGAACAGGATATGGAGGAAGTCGATCCAAAATATGAGAACTCGCACGTAAAGGTACAGGTTCAAGATAATTTTTACTTAATACTTTGTAACTACTTGCGTGGTGAGCATCGTGGTCACGCGGTCAATAATATTGTCCGCTAATTATCTTGCTTTACTTTTGCTGAAATAAGGCTATTATTTTTCTATGGTAAATGATCTGACGAAACCTCAGAAAAATCTCATTCTTGTCGCCACCATTATCGCCTCTGGGATGGCGTTTTTGGATGGGTCAATTGTCAACATAGCCTTACCCAGCTTGCAACGCGACTTAGGCGTGACCTTTGTCGACATGCAGTGGGTCATTAACGCCTATGCCTTGTCCGTCGCGGCATTACTGCTTCTCGGTGGCGCACTGGGTGATCGCTACGGCCAGCGCAAGGTGTTTAGTCTAGGCATCCTGCTGTTCATTGCTTCATCACTTGCCGCTGCATTCTCGCATTCCATTACCACGCTGATCGTGGCTCGAGCCATTCAGGGTATTGGGGCAGCTATCATGATCCCGGGTAGTTTGGCCATTATTAACGTGAGCTTTCCCGAAAGTGAACGGGGTCGTGTTATCGGATTGTGGGCCGGAGTAAGTGGTGGTATGGCGGCCTTTGGCACCGCTTTGGGAGGATTTTTAATCGAAAAATTTAATTGGCCGAGTGTGTTTTTTATCAACATACCACTCGGATTAATTGCTCTGTACGCTGTAATACAGGCAGTACGCGATCATGAACATGAAAAACGAGTGTTGGATGTACTTGGCACTGTGCTCATAACGGTTGGATTGCTTGGCATAGCGTTTGGCTTGATGCAAGCTCCGGTTGCGGGGTGGCATCAATGGTACATTAGCGGCAGCATTGGCGCTGGCATCGCTGCCATTTTGGCGTTTATTTATACAGAAATGAAGGTGAGATCGCCGATGGTACCACTGGAAATATTTAAAAACCCAAATGTGGTCGGCGCTAACCTGGCTACGTTTTTCCTGTATGGTGCCCTCGCCGCGGTGTTCTTTTTGTTCGCTCTTAACTTGCAGCAAGTGCAGGGGATGTCCCCGACTGCTGCTGCGCTTACCATGCTACCGTTTCCACTGCTCATCATGCTGTTTGCTGGCAGAGGCGGGCAGCTGGCTGATTCAATTGGCCCACGGGTACCAATGATTGTGGGGCCACTAATGGTTGCCCTAGGGATGGCTTTGCTTGCTCTGCCTGGAGTAGGAGTGGCAGCGTGGTATTTTTTACCGGGTATTGTGCTGTGGGCACTTGGCATGTGTGTCGTGATTGCTCCATTAACAAAATCGGCCTTGTCGGTTGAAGCTAAGCTTTCCGGCGCAGCCTCGGGAGTAAATAATGCCGTGTCGCGCATTGCAGGTATGCTAGCCATTGCCGTAATTGGTATTGTGATGATTAGCCTGTTTGGGCGCGGCTTGAACCAGACACTTAGCAACGTTGGGTTAACTGCGGCTGAATCGGAGGCTATTCTCAGCCAACAAGATCGCCTAGCTGGATTGAAATTGCCCGAGACATTATCGCCCGAAAATCGCGTTCTCGCCGATAATGCGGTCAAAAATTCATTTGTTTATGCCTATCGATGGGTGATTGTATTTAATGTTTTAGCCGCATTGTTAAGCGCTCTCGCATCATTTTTCACTATCCGCAATAAAGCGCGATAACTGACGTTTAAGCAAAAATTATCCCCGGTTAGAAATGTTCTAACCGGGGTGATGGTTCATGCGCCTTGCAGCACCATCTTTGGTCTAATGGTAGATGCCGGCTTTCCGGCCGGGTAGTGCCCGCTGAAGCAAGCGTGGCAGAATCCGTGACCATCTGCGGCGCCAACAGCCTCGAGCATCCCATCGAGACTTAGGTAGCAGAGCGAGTCAGCCCCGATGAGCGCCCGAACATCCTCGATCGTTCCGGTGGCCGCAATCAATTGTTTGCGGTTGAATGTGTCGATGCCGTAGTGGCAAGAGTGGCGGTTGGGCGGAGAAGCGATGCGAATATGCACCTCCCGTGCACCAGCGCGGCGAAGTGTCGCCACCATTTCGCTGGTTACGGTTCCGCGAATGATCGAATCGTCGATCATTACAATACGTTGATCTCTGATTAGGTCATCGATCGGAATGATCTTACTGCGAATGGCAGAGCGACGATCGTCCGGATTGGGTAATATAAACGAACGTTTAGGTCCTCCATGGGTGTAGATGTCCCGCACCAACGCAGTGACGAGCGGAAGACCACTCTGTGCAGCGTAGCCGCCCGCCGCAAACTTCGAAGAATCGGGGACGGGGACCACGATATCAGCATCTGCCGGTGCTTCTTTGGCCAGTTGCCTTCCCATAGCGATTCGTTCGGTGGCGATTGATCGTCCGTAGCTTGTAATACTGTCAGGACGGCTGAGGTAGACGCTCTCGAAGACGCAGGAGGCGCGTGGTACGCTGGCGGGGATTGCTTGGATTGTGGTGATTCTATTGGCATCGATTTCGACTAATTCACCAGGTGCGACCTCGCGAATCAATTGTGCGTGTAAGCTTCGAAGCACACATGACTCGGACGCTACAATGATTGGTTGATCCAGTATGGCCAGACCGTTCATTGAGCCAATGATCAGCGGCCGCAGGCCGAACGAATCGCGGACTGCAAACAGTCGATCAGTGGTCAGGAACAGCATGCTAAAACCGCCCTGCATTACCCTACAGGCCTCGATGATGGCCTCTCGAACTGTTTCGGCTTGCGAGGCGGCCACTAAATGGAGTGCAACTTCGCTATCCGACGTTGAGGTAAATCCGGCGGTGTGTTCCATTAACTGCTGGCGTAACTCGCCCGCATTGGTCAAGGTACCATTGTGGACGACTGCGATTGGTCCATATCGTGTTTCTTGTAGCACGAACGGCTGAGCATTAATCAAACTACTGTCCCCGGCCGTTGAGTAGCGCGTCTGGCCGATTGCATGACGACCGTAGAGTGGTAGCAGGTCGTCAAGCGGAAGTGCATCATCCACCATTCCCATTGCGCGATGGCTGTGGATGATCGTGCCCGTGCTCACTGCCACACCGGCCGATTCCTGACCTCGATGCTGTTGTGCTCGGAGGGCACTTGCTGTTGCGATGACTGCTTCAGGATGCCCAAAAACACCTGCTATTCCGCACATTATGGATGTCCTCCCCTCGTAGGCTTAAGATGTTAAAAAACGGCCCCGTGCACCCACTATCTCCGAAAAATGGGCGGATTGAAAGAGCGCAACATCATGGACAAATACGTTGCTTCGTAGTCAGTTAACCAGTACAATAAAACTACTGTTAAGGAGGGAAGTGGGGACTACACCGACGAAAGAAGTGGTGTGGGCAATTGGTGGTGAAGCGGGCAATGGCATCATGGTCATTGGCTCTATCTTTGCGCGTGCCTGCGCTCGGGCCGGCTTGAGTGTATTTGATTATCAGGAGTTCCCGTCGCTTATTCGCGGTGGTCACAACGTATACTTTGTGCGAGCCGCGACTGAAAAAATTCATTCTCAAAACGGAGCGATTGATTATTTGGTGGCTCTAAACGCCGAATCGATCGACCGGCACCTTGACGCGGTAGCATCAGGCGGTGTCATTGTGTACGACGGTAATGAAGTGCAGCTTGGTGATCGGCACATCAAGCCTGGCGTGACGTTTCTTAACGTGCCGTTTTTGCAGATTGCGCGTGACACTGCCGGAGAGCGTTTGATGATGAATACCGTGGCTCTTGGAGCATCGGCCCGAGCGACGGGCATGAATTTTTCTTCCCTGGCAAATGTGATTAAAGATACATTTCGCGACAAAGGGGCCAAGGTGATTGAGCTCGATCTAAAATGCGCTAAGGCCGGCTACGATTACACCGAAAAACACTACGGGGCAAAACTAACGCATCAGTTTCCGGTGGTACGCTCCGAAAAACAGTATGTGCTTTCGGGCGTAGACGCCTTGGCGCTCGGAGCGATCAAAGCCGGGATGAAGTTTTACAGCGCCTACCCCATGACCCCTACCTCCGGGTTTTTGTCGTATTTTGCAGAGATAGCCGAAGATTATCAATTGGTGGTGAAACAAACTGAAGATGAAATAGCCGCCATTAATATGGCAATCGGTGCCTCCTACGCCGGCGTACGCTCCATGGCGGCTACCTCTGGCGGCGGGTTTTCGTTAATGGTTGAAGCGCTCGGGATGGCAGCGATGACCGAGACGCCTTTAGTGCTCGTCGAAGGGATGCGCGGTGGTCCTTCCACCGGCCTTCCAACTTGGACCGAGCAGGGGGATTTATTATTTGTGCGGCACGCCAGTCAAGGTGATTTTCCACGAGTTGTGCTGACACCTGGTGACGTCGATGAGTGTTTTTGGGCAGCCACCGAGGCCTTTAATTTGGCAGAGCAGTACCAAATTCCGGTGATTATCTTGATCGACAAATATCTAGCCGAATCGCATGGTACACTACCCGGCTTTGATACTAAAAAAGTAAGAATTTTACGTGGCGAGTATTACAATGAGCGGAACATCAGGGCTGATGAGCCGGCGCCGCGCTATGCTGTGACACCATCCGGTGTGAGCCCTCGGCTTGTTCCTGGGCTCTCGAAAGCAGTTTTTGATGTAGCCAGTGATGAGCATGACCAGTATGGTGGGATAAATGAAGACATTGACAACCGGATCGCCCAGATGAATAAGCGCATGACCAAGCTGCATGAACTACAATCTGTTCTTGCAACACCAAAACTATATGGTCCGGAAAAAGCTGATATTACCCTCATTGCCTGGGGCTCAACCAAAGGGCCAGTATTAGACGCGTTGAACATGCTGCACCATCAAGGTATCCTGGCAAACTTTTTGCATCTGACGCACATGCATCCGTTTCCAACCGATCATGTTAAACAGATCTTGCAAAAAGCAAAGCACACCATGTTCATCGAGGGCAACTACAGTGGCCAAGGGGAAGCGATATTGCGGCAGGAGACGCTTGCTGCTCCTGATTTTCGCTATCGTCGCTTCGACGGGCGTCCATTTTATGCCAAAGATATCGCCGAGCAAGTCCGCCATGCCATTAGTCATGGATATAAAACATGAATCATGTAGCATGGATCATGAAACACTGAAGGTAGGAATCCTGTCCATCTTTAGGGAAAATAGATATGGCCACATTTGAGAAATTAACGACGAAAGAAAAACCAACCTGGTGTCCGGGCTGTGGTGATTTTGGCATTTTGATGGCGGTGAAGCACGCACTGGAGCATTTGCAAGTTGAGCAACATAAGGTGGTGATGGTCGGTGGTATTGGTTGCTCTGGCAAAATACCGTACTGGGTGAACGTCAACGCCTTCGCAGCGTTGCACGGACGGGCGTTGCCGGTGGCCACCGGTATCAAATTGGCCAACGACGAATTAACGGTGCTTGTAAACGGTGGAGATGGCGACGGCTACGGCATCGGCGTGGGCCATTTTATCCATGCTCTCCGTCGCAATTTGGATATCACGTACTTGGTACATAATAATCAGGTGTATGGCTTAACCAAAGGCCAAACTTCGCCTACTTCGGACCACGGTTTTGTGACCAATTCAACTCCGGAAGGGGTAATTGAGGAGCCGATAAACCCGATGACACTCGCACTGTCGGCTCACGGCACCTTTGTAGCCCGGGGCTATGCCGGTGACGTGCCGCATTTGACCGATCTCATTATTAAAGCAATCAATCACAAAGGGTTTGCACTGGTGGACATCTTGCAGCCATGCTACACCTTTAATCACGTCAACACCTACGATTGGTACGGCTCCAAGATCTACAAGCTCGAAGATACCGATTACCTGCCGCACAACAAGGAACAAGCGTTTGCAAAGGGGCTAGAATGGACGCCGCGGATCCCGATCGGTGTCCTGTATCAGGAAAAACACGCAACGTACGAGGAGCAGCTGCCGGAGATCAAAAAAAATCCGCTTGTGAAGCAGGGCATTAATAACATCAATATTGATTCCTTGCTGAAAACGTTTCAGTAAGTCACTATAATAAAAGCAGGAGATCACAGAGTATGAGCACCGACGCACGTAACATTCACCGACGCACCCAACCGGGTGCTGCAGACCATAAGAGCAATGCAAAATCGAAAGCTGATTCCGCAAACGTGCCGGTGCATTTTAATCCAGAAAACCCACCGCACGCCGAGTTTAAGGATTTTTATCCGTTGCACGTGACTAAAGTAGCCAAAGAGCGGCAGTTAAGTCCTTGGGTTACCATAGTGATTGGTGTGTTCATAATTATCGTAGCCGCGGCAGCCGGGCTGTATTGGGTGTTGATGAATGAAAAACAAATTACACCTGCAACCCCCGCGACCACTTCAGATCTGACTAAGCCAAATTCATTAAAACTAGCCTCGGGAACTCTGACCACTCGTTCTGATGGGACGCAACTATACTCAGATTCGTTCCATGGATTTAGTCTTGTGTTCCCCGCAACATGGGGACATGTGTATGCTACGGAAGAGGTAGCCGATACCAGTCAAGGCGCTCCACCCCAGGAACTGGTTGGGTTTCGATACGATCTTAATGGTGCTCCAACAGATGCGTCTGCGATTATTGTGGCGGTTCGTGTCGATACTGCGCAGTCGCTTGCAGAATGGCAAAAGGTGATGACCGCTCAAGAAAAAGTTGACTTCAAGAAAGTGGGTACCGCTGGGGCATACGTTACATCTGTGCAATATCGCGCCACTAAAGGCGCAGAAGCTGAGGAACAGGCAGCAGTTGATAGTATCGACACTATGCTGAGTTCGTTTACTGTACTCAAGTAGGAAAAAGTGGTAGAATATTGCGTGGCAACTTCGAGCCCCGTCAGACGGGGCGAAGAATTGCTAGCATCTACTACGTCCAGCTAAAGAGCTGGTCACCACGCGTTTTTCGGGCTGTTAGCTCAGTTGGTAGAGCGCATCATTCGCATTGATGAGGTCACCGGTCCGATTCCGGTACAGTCCACCAAGACCAAAACGTAGTGGGGTTGCTGAGGTAAGGAGTGCGACGATCGCTGTCGTCGAACGGTCGAGCCGGGCGAGTCTCCTCGGGTCCACCATACAGGGAATCATAAGTATAGGTTCGAACTCGTTTCGAACTATCACAAAAAGGCGGCTAAGTGGCTGATTTTTGTGTATTAATTCAACAAGCCCTTACTTCCTGATATGTTATTGATATGAATACTGAAAACATATCATCTTGGCAGGAGCGAGAATCTCAGCCATATACGCAGGATGAATTACAAAACAAGATAGATAACTTTTTAGATTATTATGATCATGAAAAAGATAGTCGACTTCATAACTTATTAGGCGGAAATGAGGATAAAGATGAGATCTATCGCAACATGCATAATGCCCTCCACGAAGAACTATTACAGGATCTATTAAAAGAAAAGGAGAGATTCGCAAAAGTGTTTAGAACAAAGAATGGCTCATATTATTTTCAGTTGATTAATAATCAGGTGCGCAGAATAAAGTTTGGCCTAACAGGCCACGGAGAAAATACCTACCACATCGAGCCTCAGACTCAAGATTTGATTTTTACAACTAGCGAGCTGGAACCTGTTGAGAAAGATGAGAACGATAATATTTATAAGATTAAGGTGCACACAGCTGATTATGGTCTGGGGGTAATCCCTGTAGAGTTTGGATTAGCCCACCATGAGCCAGTTGTGATTGAAGATGAAGGTAGTGAATCAGTTTTGTGCAGTTATCAGATGCCCCAATCAGGCGATGGAGGATTTCGCCGTCCGATCATTTATCACAAAGGCCATCCGATTGTTGAAATAATTAGGTAGGTTGCTGATCGGTCTCATAACTTTTCATGAGCCCGTCAATCCACTTCAGAAAAAGTTCGAAGGATTGTGCGTGAAGGCCACCAAAATTTTTTGAATAAATAATCGCCGAAGGCGTTTTTTTGTAGTCAAAGTATCATGGTAGATAGGGGTGGGGATATGATATGGTAAAGAAAATTACATTTGGAGATCATACATGCCTGAAGGTGAGTCGATAGGAATAGATCACACACTACAGGACTCTCAGATGGTTCATCCTGACGACGGTTCCAGCGAAATTGAAAAAGATTTTACGAGCTACGATCTTGAGAGAATTCGTTCCATGCAGACCGAATGGGGTACTGTTATGGCAGGCCCATCCGCTAACGAATCTGACCCGTATAATCGAGTGTGGATTCTC
>CAZLPY010000028.1:0-12024 GCA_964561525.1 uncultured Candidatus Saccharibacteria bacterium
TACTCGGTTAATGTCTTCCTCAGTAACGGGGCCACTGCGGAGCAGTTTTGCTGCTCGCGTATCATAAACGGTGCTCGGTGTAAGGCTAGCATTGAGATCACCAGCGTCAATAATGGAACATACTGCATCGGAAAACTGATTTTTGACGTCAGCAATTGTGTACAGTGCGTCTCTGTCATGGCGATTGGCTGATGTGGTAGTGATGGCGTGGCCAAACTGCCGCAGTAGTTCAAGCAGGGTTGGGTCGCTTGGGATGCGAAAGGCAATTCCGTCCTCACTTAAGTAACGATATCGTTCCGAATCGTGCTGCTCAATCACGAGGTTGAGCGGTCCCGGGTGAAAAACGGCAGAGAGTTTTTTGGCCACTGGGTTAAGCACGCCAAATGGCTCAAGCTGAGCTAAATCTGCAACCAAAATAGTGATGGCCATGTTTGGCCGTCCTTTTAAGGTATTTATTTTCGCCACTGCCTCACTGTTGCTTGCATCGCACGAAAAACCGTAGCAGCTTTCGGAGGGAGTAATGATGATGTTGCCAGATCGAAGGCAGTGAATGGCGGAATGAAGGCTGGTGGAATCCATAGATATATCCGAAAAAATGATGAATTTCTAATGTCTAATTACTAATTAAAACCTAATACCGAAATGACAATTGGACATTAATCATTATTTAGAAATTAGGCATTTGTCATTAGTCATTTACTGACTAAGGTGCCTATCTTCTCCCCTTGAATAATGCGTTGGATGTTGCGGTCACCTAGTAAGTCAAACACTACAATTGGCATGTCATGATCCATAGCCATCGAAATAGCGGCGTTATCCATCACTTTGACATCATCGTTTCGGAGGGCTTCATGATACGTGATGTGTTGTAGCTTTTGCGCATCGTGATGGAGGTGTGGGTCTTTATTATACACTCCATCCACTTTGGTGCTTTTAAGCACCATGTCACAATCGAGTTCAAGTCCGGTCATTACCGCTGCGGTGTCAGTGGTGACGTAAGGATTGCCAGTGCCACCAGCTACAATTACCACGCGGCCTTTTTCGAGGTGTCTTAAGGCTCGACGGCGAATGTAGCCCTCAGCCACGCTGTCCGCCCGGAGGCGCGATTGCAGCCGTGCTGGCTGGCCGTAGTGCTCTAGTACATCAACCAGCGCCATGCCGTTGATAATCGTGGCGAGCATGCCCATGTAATCACCGGTGGAGCGTTCAATTTTTTCACCAGCAATTGCAGCTCCGCGCATAAAGTTGCCAGCGCCAACTACAATGACAAGCTGCACGTTAGTAGCTTTAATTACCTCAATTAGTTGATTAGCTAAAGACGAGATAAAATCGGCATCGATACCGTTTTCGCGGGTTCCAGCAAATTGCTCGCCGGATAGTTTGAGTAGGACGCGTTTAAGCATGTACCGACAGTATCCCATATTTTAGTTGATCTGAGAAGATCTAGCTGTTCGCTGGGTTGATCCAAATCGAGTAGGCGCCTCGCACTTGCTGCACGTCTAAAGCAATTTGTCGGGTGAGCTCCTCACCATTACTGAATTGTTGGATTTCGCGGATGAAGTCAACCAATTCAAATTGCAGTTGCTCTACTGGCCCATCTGAGTCATAATCGAGCACATAGACTTCTAGTGTGGTCAAAGCCTCGTTAAACGTTGGCACCGGGCCATAGTGCAGTGCGCCGGCGTATGCTCTTCCGGCAATCCACACTCGGCAAGCATATACACCAAAGTCGGCAGATAATTGCTTAGGAATAGTCAAATTAAACGTGGGAAATCCGAGGCGTTTACCCCGCCCGTGGCCAGAGATAACACGAGAAGTAAATTTAGACATCTACTTTATTTAATCGCGATACTTGATAGGCTGCAAACAGCAGTACCGCAGCCGCGAGGTATTGCGTCACGGCAAGCACGTTATGATAGTACACCACGTCAATCAACACCGCGGTCAGTGGAAAAACAAACTCAAGGATTGTAGCGACCTTCACCTCGGTGTGCTGCAGGCCTTTGTAGTAAATCCACAACGCCACCATGCCAGTGGTCAGGGCAATTGCGATTAGCTTAGACGTCTCTGCTTGATGTAATGATGAAAGCGCCGTGGTGTTATGCATGATCACTACAGCTAGCAAAGCCAGCGGCACCGTGATGAAAAATCGCAGGCCCGTTGCAAGCGTGTTAGATATTCGAAGCACTGTAAAGCGTGAAAAAGCAGTGGAGGAGCCCCAGGCAAAGGCGGCACCAATGGCCAGCAGCGCCGCGATAATGGTTCCGTCTCCGCTGGAGAGGTCAACATGACCATTCTTAAAAGTTACGAAAAATGAGGCTACTAACGCCAGTACGGCCCAGCCAACGTAACGCATTGAGATTTTTTCCCGTAGCACAAGCATGGCTGCCCCGATCGCAAAAATTGGTTGCAGTTTTTGTAGCAGGAACACCACCGAAAATGAGATGAAATTGACTTTAACTAACGCCGCAGTGAAAAAGAGTGTGCCAATAACACCGCTCAAAAAACTAATCCACAGCAGCGCCAGCCATTCCTTGCTAGTGACCTTCTCTTTTCGCAGTAGCGGAAGTGCAAAAGGAGCAATCAAGATAGCCCCAATTAAATGCTCATAAAAAACGATCACTGAGGGAGGGAGTACAAATAGGCTACGACGCAATATACCATCAAATCCCCACAGCACTGCTGCTGCTACAATAAACGCTGGTCCGTAAGTTTTAAGATCTCGTTTTGCCATTAGTTCCTTTCAAGCTGATCATTATACTGGCATAGTAGCGAATGTTGCCAGCATTAGCAATTCTTCAGTCACGATCAGGCGGTTCTGTTATAGCGTCGGTTGGGTTGTACTTTGCTATTTTAGCTGACGGTGCTGGTGTTTTTCCTGCAGCCATAAAGACTTTTCGCAGACCCGATACTGAGCCGGCGCTGTCGTACGCCATCAGTGCGCTTGCTGCAATACTAACGCTTCTGGCACTTCGTTCACACAGTCTTCGTGATGTCGCTTATCCAGCGTACTTAATTGTGGCAGATGGGATGATGGTAGTGTTGGCATTCAGACAATCAAAATAAAACAGCTCCTGCACAAAGTTTGTGTTCAGGAGCCAGGTCATAGCACTAGCATGGTCAGACCGCCGATGCCTCTTGATATGGATGCCACTCAACCGTGCAGGAAGCATCGTCGATAGTGAAAGTTCCGAGCGGTTTGCCGCCGATATCTGAGATGAGGCATCTCCACTTTAGTTGTTCAGACTCGTGGAATTGCTCTATGTTCCCAAGCTTGCACGGTACTCCTACCGAGAATGAGGCGTACTTACCAATGATTTGCCGTGCGGATTTATCGGTCATCGGATTCTCCTATGAAGGGGCGGGCTTGGATGTCACTGGCGTCAAATAAACGCGTCGTGCCATCATTGTGACACGATAGAGCTGGATCGTATCACCTTCACCGATCGTTGTTCGGCAGGTCACAAAAACCAGCCTCGACGAGTGGCTGGAGGTGCGTGAGCAACTCACTCTCACTGATGCGGAGCATGCCGACAAGATCATCAATATTGCAACCGTCTTTCTCCCACATCGCGCCGATAATACGCCGTTGTTCGGCAGTTAATGACATCAAAGCATCCTCCTTAAAAAAGGTGGCACAGAATATCGCTGGATCTTAAGGTTCTGGATCACATTATATCACAAAACGCTCATAAATGCATGTCGCCTGTGACGGCTCTATGAGTAGCTTAGTATTATTTCTTGTTAGAGATAGGGATGTTTAGGTTGGCCAAATCGATCTGTCGCCGATGCTCGCCGAAAATACGCGAATCAAAACACCAGGCTTCAGTCGGGGTAACCTTGTAGAAATTCCAGACAGCATTATCTCCCAAGTGTTTTACAACTTTTGAGGTATAATCGATGTTTTTAGCTTCTCGTCCATAATAGTGCCGCACTGCCTCTAGTACTTCGTCGTGCGAATCAAGATGATGTGCTGTGCCTTTTAGCTGCAAGCCCAGCACGTCTCGATCAGTATTAGGTAGGTATTCGGTTTTAAAAATAGCAACCGCAACACGCTCATCTTTCAATATATTTTGCACGTGCTTCGAGTCGGGCATCGAAATAAAATACAAATTCAACTTTTCATCATACCCAAAGTACACCGGGCAAACCCAGCTGCCGTTTTCATCTACCGTAGACACCGCCATAAATTCAGTGCGATCCAGTGCCTCTTTTACCTTCGCGTTCCAATCGATCTGCATTTCACTTCTTATTGTATTTCTGATAATAAATCTTCGAGTTTTGTAACGTCGTCTATAATATATTTTACACCCAATGCTTCTGCTTGAGGATTGGAAAGATGTCCGGTTAATACGACAATCGGCTCGATGCCAGCATTTTGTGCCATCAGTACATCATTTTTAGCGTCACCGACCATAATTGTCTCGTTATGGGTCACATTCTGTTCTCGCATAATGGCTTCGGCAATATACGGAGAAGGCTTGGCATGTGCAGGATCTTTTACATCGTATGCAGTAATTATCTGACTAAAAACGTTGGGAATACCAAACTTTAACATCACTTTCTCTAAAATTTTCGGATGAACACCAGTTGCGAGTGCAAGAGTATACGTATCAGATAATCGTCCCAGTAATTCATTACTACCAGGTATAATTGATAAGCAATTGACGTAAGTATCGCCGAAGAGATGAGATTCGTAAATTTCGATGGCTCTTGGTAGAAGCTCCAAATCATCTATGAGTAGAGCTGCTAATTCTTCTTGATGAGATGAGCCCCACTTCGTTGCGATGCGAGCTTTTTCCTCAGCTTCAGAGAGATGAACGCCGACTCCAGCTACGGCTTCGTGATAGCACTTATAATAGCCCTTGGTAGAGCCCTTTGTAAAAACATCGTCCCAATCAAAAATAATTAATTTAATCAACTCAATCTCTCGAAGGTTTTTCCACTAATGCCCTAAAATTGGTACTTAAAAGCTATGCTTTGGCAGCGCTTATTAATAATTATCCTAGCGAATTGGTGTAAACATTTTCATTTATTGTTCTTTAGTGTTAACTTTTCGCCACCCGCCCACACGATTATTAACGATTACAGCTTTAAACAGACTTAATAGTGCTGTTTTGTTAATTTCATCTCCTTGATAAATTTGGATTGCCCGTGCGGTTACATTGCCATGCCCCTGGTTGATTATTTTTTCTGGGTCGGGCGCAATGGGGTCGTATATGAAGATATTTACATGATCTTTAGCGGCCAATAGTGCGCAGATGTTACCATCAAGCACGAAATATGGCCGATTAGTTCGTTTAATTGTCTCAATTACATCAGAATCGGCAGCATGTACCAGCTCTCTTACCTCGTTACAAATTTTTTGCTGCCATGGGGGTAAGCTATGTATGTAGTTATCGATACGGGGGTCATTAGAGTGATAAGTCATAGAACTATATTAACATTAAAGGATGATAATCGCACTCAGTCAAATTGTTCTTGGCAAGAGTGATTATTTCATTTTATCTTGGATTTGTAATGGCTTGCCACTCCGTAGCTTTAGCGAAGGATGGCTGGGGAGGAGGTGTCTTACGCTGAAGCTTCAGAACACTTTACTCCTCCGAAACACCCTTCTTCAAGGCTCCATCGACAAGCCGTTTGTACGCGAAAGCCTTGCCTGAGCCTGATTTAATATACCGTTCAAAATCTAGCGCCATTTTTTTCGACTCAAATCCGGCGTAAAATACAATTTTCCAGGGTAAAAATGGCTTTGTTGATACAACTTTGCCTGAATTATGTTGTTCAAACCGGTGCTTAAGATCTGGTGTTGACCCATAGTAAAAATTGCTAGATTTTGAACTGTGCAATATATAAAAATAATACATTATTCCTCCGATGGCTCGCCATTCCGAAGCCTTGGCGAAGGATGGCTGGGGAGGAGGGATTCGAACCCCCGAATGCCAGGACCAAAACCTGGTGCCTTACCACTTGGCGACTCCCCAAAAAAAAGCGTGGGAGCTTTTTCGACAGGCTTTGCCTGAACGAGAAACTCCTAGCATCGCGTGGTGACTTCCGTGCCCGACTTTTTTTCGCTTAAGCCTGCCTTAAAGCAGGATTAGCGGAGGCGTCGGGTCGGAATCACTAGCATGTTCACATGCTACGATCAATATTCTACTTCAATTTGATGATTTATGCAATCGAATGACTTGATTGATCGGTCTTATAATGATATAAGAACATTATCACCTCGAGAACAACCAGTACTCGAGTGGAAATTAACAAGTCCAGCATAATGCTGGCAGGAGTGGGTTGTTGTCTGACACTATTTTGCTTCTCCATGGCTGGGGTGGAAATAAGCCAGAGCATTGGCAGGAATGGCTCTACGCCGAGCTTCAGAAGGCCGGCGTCGACGTGCGCTATCCCAAGATGCCCTATCCACGCGCGCCACGTTTGGCATCATGGATCTCCGCTGTGCATGATGCGGTGAAGGAGTTGCCCAAGGACGACCCAGTGACCATTTTGTGTCATAGCCTTGGCGCAATCACCTGGATGCACTACTCAACCGCTCTTGATCACCAAGTCGCCGACCGCGTACTTTTGGTGGCCCCTCCCTACGTATCACGTGATCTCACACCAGCAGACACACCGCCCGGAATCGATTCGTTCTTCCCCGTACCACTCAACGCGGACGCCATTCACCTGTGCGCTGGAGCAACCAACATCATCTGCGGCGAGAACGACTGCTACGGCACCGAAGATCAGGTCAAGGCCTACGCCGACCGCCTCGAAGTCCCAATGCACATGCTGCCCGGCGCCGGGCACGTCAGCCCCTACTGGAAGTACGGACAGTGGCCATGGATCCTTCGCTATTGTCTCGGGACGGCAGAATTGCCGCCTGTTCCAAACTCACTCATGTGAACACAAAAACCGACCGTTGTCTTTATGACGGTCGGTTATTTTAGTTTTCGGTTAGCGTGGCGTTTTGGCGATTGAAATGCTACCTTGCAGCCGAGCATCGAGGTGATCATGAACCTCATAATCGCCCGGGAGTGTTAATTGAAATGTGACCGTGCCGCCAGGCTTGATGGCGGTATCGTTATCAAAGCCCGGATACTCGAGGTGGTTTTCGTGCGGACCAAAGGCAACCTCGTGTGATTTTTTACCGGCATTAATAATAGTGAGATAGTCACAGACGTTAAGCGATAGTGCTGCGGGGCGAAAACCGGCTTCATCAACCACTAACTGTTGCGTATTTGCGGTATTCGAGGCCGAGCAAGTGTACAGGTTTCGAGCGTCCGCAGAGGTTGCGATAATGTGGTTGTGATGGTGCCCCCGGAAAAAAAGTACGACACCTACAAGAGCGGCTATAAGCAAAACGGCGTCAAACGGGCGATATTTCTTGAGAAATTGCTTACTCATCTGTTGTGTTTCCAAAAGTATCTGCTATACAATTGTAGTATACACGAAAAACCTTCCGAAGGGAGGTGATTGCAATGCGTGCGAAACAATTTTTGATGATTGGTGGTGTAATTTTACTAGTGCTTGCAGTACTAGGATTTGTGGGCTTCCGTCTGGGCGATGCGCTTTATTTTGACAACGCCGAAAACTATGCTCACTTAGTGCTTGGAGTAGTTGCCATAGCGGCCTACTACTACGGTAGCGAACAGATTCAAAAAACTCTGGCGCTTATTTTTGGAGTCGTGGCTCTTTACTTTGGAGTACACGGTCTTTTCTTAAGCCAAACTGACCACCCTAACTACTTTGGCGTAACCAACCTAGAGTATCTTGACGATATTCTTCACTTGGCCATTGGTGTGTGGGGCTTGTGGGCCGGTATGGACAAGAAAGCGTAAGAGACGTCCTTATTTTTCAGATTATCTTTAAGAATAGCTCCTCTAGTTAGAGGGGCTTTTCTTTAGTAAGATAACAATAACGACGAATGACGAATTATTAATTTGTAAGTAATGATTCAACCCGTTCGACAAGCTCAGAGTTTCGTCATTGCGTTACTCATAACGCACTGCCTCAACCCTCCTTCGCGCAAGGCTACGGAAGGGTCTCGGCGTTGATCATTCGTATCTCATACCTCGATGGATTCGACAACGCTCACCATTTACGCATTACTCATATCGTAATGCTTCAATCGGGTCTTTACTGGCAGCGCGGAGTGCTGGCCAGAGACCAAAAATCACGCCAATTGCAGCTGCGATGCCGACCGCGAGTAGAATAATTTGAGGAGTAATATCAGGTACAAGGGTCGTTTTCGCTTTAACGATGGCAATTACAATGAACGATATAACAAGGCCGAGCACTCCTCCAAACGAGGTAATGACCAGGCTTTCAGTCAAAAATTGAATCAAGATAGCTCGCTTGGTAGCGCCTACTGCCTTACGCAGCCCAATCTCTCGGGTGCGTTCGGTCACCGTAACCAACATGATGTTCATGATACCAATACCGCCTACTACGAGAGAAATTGCGGCGATGGCTGAAACAAGCGTGGTTGCAAGGTTCAAAAATGTATTCAACAGGCCAAGCAGATCGTCCTGAGTCAGTACGCTAAAGTCCTCCTCATTATTGTGATTCCGTAAAATGATGCTCTTGACGGTTCCTTTTACTTCAGTAACGTTTGCGCTATCAGCCGCTTTAACCGCAATGCGGTAAATCCGCACCTGGTTTTTGTTGATCATGGTGGCCGTGTCAAACGGAATAAACGATAGTGAATCAAGCTGTGAGCCAAACACCGATGACGATTTTGATTTGGCGAGCACTCCTACCACCGTCAGCTCATGTGTTCCAATAGTAATTTTTGACCCTACCGGGTCTGCTGTATAAAACAAGTCATGTGCCGAAACTTCGCTCAGCACAATTTGTCCAGAGTCCTTACTAGATGCAAACATCGATCCGTGATCGAGATGTAAAACGTTAAATATCGATAATGCATTTGGATAGGTGCCAACAACCGTACCGCTTGAGGTCTTTTCGCCAATTTTGAGATTGCCTGGCACTAAACTCAATGGGGAAACATGCTCGACCCCGGGTGTTGCTGTCACAGAATCAACGTCCTTTAAGGTCAAGATGTCTCCGGTTAAAAAATTGGCGGGATTCGAGGGTGCAGAAGTAGCTGATGGGTCAATTTTGCCGCTGACTACAAACAGCACGTTTGTGCCAAACCCTTCAATTAAGTTTGAAACGTCATTTTTTAAACCCTGGCCCAGCCCGACCAAAATAGTGACAGCGCTCACCCCGATAATCACGCCCAAAATAGCTAAAAAGCTTTGCACTTTATTTTGCCAAATGGAACGGAAGGCGCTTTTGATGTTTTCGAGGAAAAGTAACATCATCGTTTCACGTCCTTAGTATTTGCAGTGACCGAATCAATCGCACCGTCGAGCAGGTGGATTGTTTTTTGACATTGCCGAGCAATTTTTTCATCATGAGTGACGATGATAACCGTTTTCCCTTGTTGGTGCAGACCGTGCAAAATTTTTATCACCTCTGAACCACTTTTTGAATCGAGGTTTCCGGTAGGCTCATCGGCCAAAATTAACTCTGGGTCGTTCATCAGTGCACGAGCAATAGCAACCCGCTGTTTTTCACCGCCGGAGAGCTCGCTTGGTTTGTGATGTGCTCGCGCCGCCAACCCCAAATCCTTCAGCAGTTCTATTGCCCGTTTTTTAGGGTCTAAGTTGACGTGATAATAGGTGGTCGGTATCAGCACGTTGGCCAACGCACTCATTTTTGGCAACAAGTTAAATGATTGAAACACAAACCCAATTTTGCTTGAACGAATTCGGGCAAGCGCAGCATCGGAATTTGACAGTGACACAACCGCGTCGTCAATCATAATCTCACCTGTGCTTGGACGATCAAGCAGGCCGATGATATTCATTAAGGTTGACTTGCCCGATCCCGACGGACCCATAATCGCGATCAATTCGCCCTGTTCAACCTCAAGATTAATATGCTGTAACACTGTAATTGACAGTTTTCCACTGCGAAACGTCTTGCTGATATTATGTAATGCTATGAGGGAATTTGTTTGCTTCACCAATGTACAGTAGCGCAGATCATAGTAAGAAGCAAGAACGCAGCATCATACATCGCTTTCTTGCTTCTGTAGTTAGGCCGCTGTACAATAAAATCATGGGGAAATACCGATCTAGCTTGCGAGCTTTTACCTTAATTGAGCTGTTAATTGTGATTGTGATCATCGGCATTTTAGTTTCAATTAGTCTCTCAACGTTTCGCACTACCCAAATTAAGGCTCGTGACGTCCAGCGCAAAAGCCAGGTGCTAAAGATTCAAAGCTCGCTCGAAAGCTACAAAGCAGTCAACAATGTATATGGACCAGATTACGGTGTTGCCGCCGGTGTTGCCGGTGGACTAACCGCTAGCTGTTCGGCAGCAACTCAATTAGGTGGATATTACATCGTCAGCACGGATACCTCAGCCACGCGTGACCCGCTGTTTGTAGTTGATGCTACCTCGGCAAATACCACTGCTACCAGCGGCTATTTGCTAAAATTCATGGAGCGCCCGAACTACGTAAAGGCTTCAGCCGCCACAGATTCGTTTGACACTGGCGAAACCCTCTCTTCATGCGCCGTGGCCGATCAGAGCACCTACACCCTAAGCACCGGACGGATTAATTATGCAGTTTACGCCGGTCAGTACTGGGTTTACGTCATTCTAGAAAACAAAAATGAACACCGAACACCAGCTAGCGCGCATTGCTATCACAGACTTGATGGTCAAACTGTAGTAGGCGGCGTAACCTATCCCGCAACCGAGTTCGATGACATCGCATTCCCAGCCTTTACCGGCTACCCGACATCTCCCTCCTCCACATGTGATTCGCAAATCAAGATCTTCGCTCGTGGCAGCTTAGCGCAGCCGTCACAATAGGTTTGTGACACTATGAATGGAAGTGAGACGGCACGATTCAATCTAGCCCCGCAACAAGTTAGTGCATCAGATATTCTGCTACAACTGCACAGCTCGGCGGGTGGTTTGTCAGCGCATCAATCACTACTACGGCATCGTGCTGCAGGCCCAAACGAATTGCCTCGCCAAAAAAATACAGCCCTAAAAACGCTTGCCCGCCAAATGAAGAGCCCGCTCCTGTTAATACTCGCAGTAGCGGCGGTGTTGTCGTATTTTTTAGGTGAGCAACGAGAGTCAATCACCATCATCGTGATGATGTCGGCCAGTGTCGTGCTTGGATTTACGAACGAATTTCGCTCTGAGAAAATTATCGATTCATTGCAAAAACATGTCCGTCCAACCACCACGGTACTGCGTGGCGGCAAACCGTTGGAGATATTAGCCAGGGAGTTGGTAGTCGGTGACGTGGTGCCACTGCTGCCTGGCACCATGGTGCCAGCGGATATGCGGCTGATCGATGCGGAAGGTCTAGAAATTGATGAGGCCGTGCTAACGGGCGAATCCGTGCCCCAAATGAAAAAAATTGACATCGTGGGCTCAGGGAAATCTGCAGTTTTTAGTAATTGTGCTTATTTTGTATCTCATGTCGCAGCTGGACACGGACTTGGAGTGGTGTATGCGATTGGTAAAAATACGCAGTTTGGCCACATCGCCGGGGCTGTCAGTGATATTCGGCCAGTTGGTGAGTTTGCCAAAGGCATTTCCTCGTTTGGATTTTTTTTGCTGCGTGTAGTGATGAGCATAACTGTCGTGATCCTACTGGTTAATCTGCTGCTCGGGCATAAAATCGTCGATTCATTACTATTCACCCTAGCGATTGCGATTGGTATGACACCAGAGCTGCTGCCGGCTATCGTTTCAGTGTCAATGGCTCGTGGCGCTTCACATTTAGCCAAAAAGCGCGTGGTGGTAAAACGACTAGTTGCAATTGAGGATTTGGGCAATATTGATGTACTGTGCACTGATAAAACTGGCACTCTAACCGAGGGCACGCTGCGCTTAACCCAGTATTATGATGCCAAGCAGCGTCAAGATGAAACGATTGTGCGCTTGGCCATGTGGTCAGCCGAGCGAGCGCGACCTCATCATCCTATTGAC
>CAZLPY010000029.1:0-11462 GCA_964561525.1 uncultured Candidatus Saccharibacteria bacterium
TAATAGAAAGAGCCATCTAGATGAAGTGGCGACTGTTTGCCCGCTTAGAAATCGTTACATTCGTTGCGATTGTGCTGTATGCCATTTTCTATGCCGCAACTCCTCACATCCATCTTGATCTTTATATTGTTCCTGGTTTACTGTTATTGTTTTATCTCCCAGGTCGCTGGTTGACGATAATATTCCCCCGGTTGCAACGTCCGTGGCAGGCAGCAGGGCAGTTTGCTCTGTCTGTTTTTCTGTCAGTCTCCATAATAGCTACGCTGCAGCTAGCATTTGCGGGCTATGCTATCAATCCACATTCCGCGGTAACGCTAATACTGGTCGTTAACATAATTTTTCTTGTGGTCGGAGTGTTGTTGCGGCGCAAAAGCGATAACATCCGTCCGATGCGTCTGAGTCGTAACGATGTTCTAGTTCTATCAATAGTGCTTTTTGTAATGATAGCAACGATAGCTATTAATCCACTGGCCTCTGATGCAGACGGGTTTTTAGCCGCATTGCACGGTTCGCTCGCGTGCAACTGCGCCGTAGTCGGCTTTCGCCAGATTTTTGTAATGTACATGGCATTAACCGGGCGTACACTCGGACTCCCTTACACAGTTATTTTTAGGGTACTATTCCCAACTCTTTTTTACATTTCCAGCTGGTTTTTGCTTGATTACGCCAAACGTACTATTAAATCACCGTCGAATGTCGCAGTGGCTTATCTATTATTGCTAGCTTCGCCGGTTATTTTGTCCGAGGTCAACATCATCCGTCCACAGGTAGCGATGATTGCATATACCCTACCTATATTAGTTTTGGCCATCGAAGCGCTAGTTGATAGATCATGGACCTGGAGCATTGTTGGATTATGGTTTTCCTTACTGGCGATTGGCTTTCATGAACTTAGCGTTGTATTATTACTAGTCACCTTGATTCCAGTACTATCGAAGATTTGGGCATGGGGAGGAAAAGCAAGTGGTAAAAAGCCATGGTATATTTTAGCGGCAATTATCATTGCCTACCCTTACGCCAAGATTATTTACGCTAGTCACTACTTTGGTAGGTTAGTAAATATTACACACACTCTGGCGGGTTCATTTCACAGCGTCACTTGGCATTGGTGGTTTATCAATAGTTATGTAACGATAGATGGTTTTAATATCGGCTGGCCAGGCATCCAAACGGCCTATTACTATGCTTATAATGGTATTTTAGTGCTGCTCGGGCTGATTTTAGTACTGATTTGGTTAAGGCGAAAAGGTTTTCGTAACAACAGGATGATCATTCCTGGCGCGTACATCGCAATATTTTTTGTTTTTGCCGAAGTACTCCCTCGTTTGGGATTCTTCTTCTTTCCTAACCGAGCCTGGGTCGATCTAATGCTGGGAGCATCCTTGCTGGCTGTGATGGCTATCGGCGGGCTCGAACATAAAGTGCGCATGCGTTGGGTCATCGTAGCCATGTACGCATTAATTGTTATTGGCGTGATAGGCAGCTTGTATGTTGCCCAGAATAACGTCTCCGAAGTATTTCGTGAGGAAATTGGCGCACTGCATTATATCCAAAGTACGCCTACGAATAGTTTGTTTCTCTCGAGCCAGGATAATCATGCGCTCGTGCAACTCTATGGCGAGCGTAATTATGCTACAATAATCCCTGGTCAAAAGTTAAGCAGATCTCAGTTTGACCTCTTGATCGATAAGAAACTTGATGCAGTAACGCAGCCTCAAGTTATTGAAAAATCACCGGAGATCAAAGAAGAGGTTAAGCAATATCGTGATAATGTTTTGATATCCGATACTGTAACAGTGACCACCCCACCTGTAGTTCACATTGATAAACCTATTTACCGCACAGGCAGTCCGTTATATTTTGTATACTCACTGCGAAAATCTAGCGGACAAAATGCTGCCAGAGCGTACAACGGTCTATTAATTGATTTACAGAATAAAGATAGCTACCAGAATATTGGCTATCACCCAGTATATGATGATGGATCGGTGATTATTCTAAAGTTGCGATAATATTTGGGTAAGATGGAGAAATTATGAAAATACTAGTTACTGGAGGCGCCGGGCTGATTGGTAGCCATCTCGTTGAACGACTGATAAAAGACAAGCACGAAGTAACTGTTCTCGACGACCTTTCAATTGGCAAAAAGGAATATCTTGAAGCCGTAAGCGGTTCTTCTTCGTATCATTTTGTCAAAGGATCGGTGCTAGATGAGCAGCTGGTTAAGCAGCTAGTCGATGGCCAAGACGCGGTAATCCATCTGGCCGCCTCGCTAGGGGTACAGCTCATTTTGGATCGTCCTTTATTTGCAATGACCACAAACCTTGATGGCAGCAACAATATTTTGAAGGCCGCAGCCAAAACCGGGGTACGGACTTTCATCGCTTCCACCTCAGAAGTCTATGGCAAAAACACTAAAATTCCGTTTTCGGAGGATGACGACCGCACGCTAGGACCCACCAGCATTGTACGTTGGAGCTACGCCGAAGCTAAGGCAATGGATGAATTTTTGGCTCTTGCATACAGTCAGGAACTGCATTTGCCAGTTGTAATTACACGTCTTTTTAATGTTATCGGCCCACGGCAGAGCACCAAATGGGGTTTTGTAGCCGCGCGTTTTATTGAAAATGCATTAGCCAATGAGCCAATCGTTGTATACGGCGATGGCACCCAAAGACGCTGTTTTGGTAACGTCAGCGACATCGTAGAGGCATATGTGCAGTTACTTGATTGCGCGGAGGCCAATAACCAGGTTATTAATCTTGGTAGCTCTGAAGAAATTAGCATCGCTGAATTGGCGGCATTGGTGGTCAAATTAACAGGCAGCAAATCGCCAATCATCTATCAATCCTACAAGGAAGCATACGGGGCCGGTTTTGAGGACATGATGCGTCGTGTTCCTGATCTAACCAAAATTAAAAAATTAACTGGGTGGCAGCCAACGATGTCACTAGAGAAGTCGATTCTGAGTATTCAGGAGTGGATTAAGCGCTCGTAAGTTTCGATAATAATTTGCTCTTGCTTTTGCCAAGCGTAGTTTTCTACTTTACGCGAGTCTAGATCAAAAGAGATTTCCCCGGAGATAATTTTTTTCAAAGCTTTTTCCAAGCTTTCACTATTGTATTCAATTGCTAAGCCCCAGTTGGTTTTTTCCAAAATGGCCGCTGTGGCGGTTTTGGCCGAGACTATAATTGGTTTGAACAAGCGAAAGGCTTCGAATAATTTGGTCGAAGTGGCATAACGGTAGTTTTCAAACTCTGGGTTAAGTAAAGAAATCATTAAATCAGCCCGCTCATTAAGCTCCATTGCTTGATCATGGCCTATGCGCCCATGGAAGTGACAGTTGGGGCTCTGTAAGTCTTCAAATGCCTTTTGGAAGTATTTAAGATCTGCTCCCATGCCAGCAATATCAAACGAAATCTCTGGGAATTTTACAACCGCGTCCATCAAGAACTCGACGCCACGGATACCTTTAGTCAAGTTGCCAACATAAACCACCTTGATTTGTTGCCCAGGCTTAAATTTGACCTGTTTATGACCAGGCACCAGCAGGTCGGAGTTGTATGTCACAAAGCATTTGGATTTAATAGGACCGAATTGCTTCTCGGTTAAGCCCAGCTGGTCAATGCGCTCTGGGTCAGGGATGAAAAAGGCGTTCGCCCGACGAATAAAAAAGATATCCATTGCCAGGAATACTCTACGCAGCAAGGATTTTGGAGGCAGAGCGTATTTACCGGCAGTTACATCATGAATATCGAACACGATCGGAATGCGACGCAGCCTGCTATAAAAGTAGGCCGGGATGAATCCTTCTAAATCGCAGCCGTGAATAGCATCCGGCTTTATTAATATGAGCTGCCAAATGCAAAAGATTGTCCAAAGTGGCAAAAACAGCAAAATCTTCTTTGATCCGAGCGGAGCATTCATGTAAAAACGACGCGCTGGAGGGTTGGTTTCCTTTATTTCATCGCGATTCCACAGGATGGCGCGGCAATCACCAATTTTGCACAATGTTTGGTACATTTTGATCGTACGAGTATCTGAGCGCATGCTGTTCGCACGAATAAAAGCAATTTTGGCTTGAGAATTTTTTACAGGCATTTGTAGATAACTTTAGGTTGATTTTGTAGCTGCGGGAAGAGGCGTTTGATATCGATAATTACCGCCGGTTTGTTAGACACGCGCAACAATTCTTTTTCCATGGTCTTGAATTGGCGATGCGGTGTGGCAACAATAATCGCATCATACTTGTTGCTGCCATCCAGTTTAGTGGTCGAGCCAATAGAGAATTCGTGTTGAATTTCTTCCGCAGTTAGCAAGGGATCGAAGCCGGTGATGTGCATATCAAAACGGCGAAGCCTATCTATCGCAATAGCAATTTTCGAATTACGCATATCTTTAACATTTTCTTTAAAAGTTAGTCCAAGTACCAGCACTTTGGCCTGGCGCACCTCTTTATTAGCTTGGATCAAGCCACGTACTGTTTCCTCAGCTACGAAATCGGCCATATAGTCATTTACTCGTCGTGCCGTAGTAATCAGGGCAGGATGAAAGCCAAGCTCTTCAGCCTTATAAACCAGGTAGTAAGGGTCTACGCCGATGCAGTGACCACCAACCAGACCAGGGGTAAACTGTAAAGCATTCCATTTAGTCGCAGCAGCTTCCATGACATCGTGCGTATCGATGCCGATGCGGTGGAAAATCAGCGAAAGCTCATTAATTAAAGCGATATTAACGTCGCGCTGAGTGTTTTCAATCACCTTTGTTGCTTCAGCCACTTTAATACTTTTGGCCACATAGACGCCTCCGAGGCAAATGGTTTTATAGGTGTCAGCGATTATTTTGGTACTAGCCACGTCTGATCCAGACACAATTTTAGTTACTTTTTCTAGGGTATGCTCTTTATCGCCAGGATTGATACGCTCAGGTGAATAACCGACGCTGAAATCTTTGCCAAACTTTAGCCCTGACAACTTTTCTAGGATTGGAACGCAGACCTCCTCGGTCACGCCTGGATAGACCGTGGATTCATATACCACAATTGCACCAGCTGTAAGATTGCGCCCTACCAGCTCACTCGCTCGCTCAATGTAAGACAAATCCGGTTGGCTAACTCGCGTAACCGGTGTCGGCACCGCAATAATAATAAAATTAGCCTGCTTTAGGTCAATTTCATCGCTGCTATATGCAACCTCACTTTTTCTGAGATCAGCGGCGCTGTGTTCATTGCTTGCATCAAGATGTTTTTTTAGCTGGCCAATACGGTCTTTGTTAACGTCAAAGCCGATAGTTTTAATAGAAGTTCGCCCAAAAGCTAAAGCTAGTGGCAATCCAACATACCCAAGCCCCACCACGGCGACAACGGTTGAATTGGATGAGGTAGTCATGCCTGTCATTGTAGCCTAAAGCTCGAGTCTCTTCAACGTGCGGGTCAACGCTTACCAGCCGCGATGCTTTTCGCGCATCCGGAAGCCGTATTCTTCTAGAGTGAAAAACCACGACCGAGGCAGAATAAACATCAGGAAATAGCCGTAATTAAGCACAGATTTTGGTGCGATGCGTATTGCCCTGGTCAAGTGTTGCAGAGCTAGCCATCGCCTGTTATGCCTATAGAGGGCGCGTGCAAATAAAACATGGAGCTCGGCGATTAAGCGTGACGGTTTGATCGTTGCTAACATCACTACATAGTCTGACGCTTGTTTTGACCAAAGCGCATCGCGCACCTTTTGCAAGTTGCGCCTCTGTAAAGCAGATTTGGTCAGGCTTTCGCCTTGAGGATTGCGACGCCATAAATACAGCGTCTCACTGATGTTTGCGAGCTTGCCCTGGTGCCGCAGTCGCGTCCACAGTTCGTAATCTTCAACTAAGTAAGCCCTAGGGTTATACAAGCCTGCCTGAAGCAGGCACGTTTTGCGGTACATTACTGAGCCATGCGGGAAAACATTTATCACATCGAGTGCTTGTTGCATTATGACGTTGTCAGTTAACACCTCTTGCTCAGCAATTACGGCTCCGTGCTCATCAATGACCTTCATGGAGGTGCCCACGATGCAATAATCCGGGTGCTTTTGCATGAAATCATACTGTTTTTGCAGACGTGATGGCACCGAAATATCGTCTGCATCCATGCGGGCGATTAGGTCTGTTCGCGCAGATTTGATTCCTTCATTTAAAGTCGCAATGAGTTTCTGGTTCTTGGTGTGTTCGATGATCCTAATCCGCGGGTCTTTATAAGATTGTATAATCTCCAGGCTGCTGTCAGAGCTCGCATCATCAATAATCAAAAACTCAAAACGCGAGAATGTTTGATTCAAAACACTGTCAATCGCATGTCTTAAAAACGTTTCCGCATTATAAACCGGCATCAACACCGTTACTAACGGTGCATGCGTTACAGACGAATCCATGTTGGCGGGACAAGGTCGCGCGAGTCCTTGCTTTTATCGCTGAACCACTGTTTTGGTGCAATTACTATTTTATTTTCATGCGCTGATAGCCAAGCTCCCCACCAACTAAAGGTGCTATTTGCAATGATAAAGTGCTGGCAATGGCTCATTAGGCGCAGGTCTTCGTAAGCATATTTGCCCTGGTTATGACCAATATAAGTGGCGGGATAATCTAGTTTTAAGTTTTGTTTAACCCACTCTGGATCATCGGAAAAAACGTAGAAATGAGGATTTTTCACCCTTTTCACCATGTGCGTGATTGCTTCATAGTAGTAGTCTAGCGATCGCGTGCCCAGTACTTCAACGGTCAAGGGATCAGTTACATAATCGCCGCGACGAATATGGATACAGATTGCCGATGTGCCCGTGATTTCTTTCAAGAGCTCAGCATTCTTTGCTGAAGGTTTTTCTTTAAAGGTGAACTCTTTTAAAACCAAGGGCTTAATCGACTCAAAATATTTGTAGCTTTGCCAGTAGCCATTAAAATAACTATTGTCAGGAGATTTTAAAACTTCTGGGTCAAATAGCATACTTTTTTCATAAACGGGGTTCATCTTTTGTAGCACACCAATCCTGTGCAAAAAAAGTTTAGGCATAGAAGCGACCTTGCCCGTAATAGAAAAATGGTTTAGCTCATATGAGCGCATGCGGTCAAGGGCGATATATTTCTTAGGGCCATAATCAAAACAGTTAAGCGACAGCTTTGTATTGAGCTTCTCTGCCATGCGCAAGCCAAAGGCATATTGAAAAAGCTGATTACCCAATCCACCCGTAAGTCGCATAATAATCATCTTTTAGATACTCCTAATAATCAAAATTCTTCCAGAGCACATAGACCTCTCCCTCGGGCAACACCCAGCCCATTTTAGAACGCGATTCGCCAGCCTTGGCCAATCCCTTGCACCAACCGAATATGTCTTTAAAAATCGCGTCGTTAAGCTCCAGCGGCTCTGTTTTCGTGGCCTTGTGGTAGTGCACATGCATCGCAAACTTACCATCTTTTTTAAGAACACGCTTAATTTCGGCAGACGTTTTCGTCAAATCATCTACATGATCGATCGCATTGACTGAAATTACCGCGTCAAAAAAACTATCTTGCACAGGGATGTTTTCAGAATAGCCATTAATAAACTTTGTGTTTTCGTAATAGTGCAGTGGATATCCCGCCGCAAGGTACTGAGAATACAGGGGATCAAGGCAGTACAAATCCGCTTTGGCAAAAATAGTAGCACTGGGCAAAGGTCCCGCGCCAATATCAAGCAACTTGCAGTTGGCAAAAGACTGTGTGGACAGCTCCAGATCTTGTTTATATTTTGGCTTTTGATGTAAATCAAGCCAGGTTAAGAGGGCAGAGTCCTTCTCATTGTTAGCTTTAATTTTTTGCTTGGGGGTTGGAGAAGCAGTTCCAAAAAGCTCCTTCTTTTCCCCTTTATACCACGCAATACTGTCCTTAACCATGCCTTGCCAGAATGTAACTTCTGCATCATATTTATTGGCAAACGAAAATCTACTTAAGGGATTTAATCGCATAGTCTCTTTCTAGACTTCTATATTAGGGATTGATAAAGCTTGTTGTACTCTTCCGTCAGGATACCCCAAGTAAACGATTTTTTCCAGGCTTGAAAACCAGCTGTTGCCAGTTTCTCTCTTAATGGTTGGTTGCTACTTAAATCCTCAAGCATTAGTGCTGATCCGCCTGTTTCTGCATGGGCCAATCCCTTGCGATCGATTTCTGTGGGCAGAATCATCCCACCCTTGGTCCAGCTCACTATTTCCTTGGCGTTACCCACGTCCGTGGACAAAAACGGTGTTTTTGCAGCACAACTTTCAAAAAGTACCAACGGCGAACATTCAATCTGAGATGGGAATAAAAAGATATCGGCAGCTTTATAGGCAGCAACTGTCGCTTTGCGGTCTAGCGCTGGAATAAGGATTTTTTTGCCCGCCAGCTTGTTTGTCTTTTGGCGATTAAAAAGTGAAGCTTGCCACTGACAACTTCTGCGGCAGCCTAAGCGGACTGTGTTACCTACAATTACTAACGTCGCATTGGTGATATTGGCTCGGCGGAATATTGCAATGGCTTCTGCATGGCCCTTCTGGCGATTATGAGAGCCAACTGTCAATACGAGCGTAGTGTCAGGGTCAATTCCAAGCTCAGATCGAATATCAAGTTTTGGTGCAGGCAAAAATTCTTCTTCTGCAGCACCGTTGGGAATAATCATCGTTTTATTTTTTTTGATACCGTGTTGGCGGGCAAAATTAATGTCGCGATAGTCATCGGATAAAAAGACATTCATATCAAATATTGGCATAGTCTGCGCAAGATTATCGAAATATTTTCGATAGCGAGCCAGCGGAAGTGCAGAGAAACCAGTTGGGACAAAAACCTTACGCGCTTTTATCTGGTCGAGCACCGGCAGAGCAAGATCAGTCGCCCATTGCTGCGCGGCAAACAGTGTGATCACGTCAAATTTTGAATTAATAAGGAACTGCTGGTAGCGCTCAACCTCTTTCTTGTTCCCGTAGCCACGCAAGGTGCTTCCAGAAATATCAAATTGCTCTATCACCACGCCATCCACTGTTCTCGGACGAGGATCCATAGCCGAAGTAGCTACAGTTACCCGGTGACCTTCCTTGACCAAGCGGCGCGAGAGCTGTGACACTACTTCCTGCATTCCACCTGTTGAGGGTGGATATGACTGAACTGCATGTAATATTTTCATCGGATTATTTTTTTAACAGCACCATACAAAAGATTCTTAGATCTTGTCTTAACTCTCAGTGCACTTGCCCGTGCAGCCGGTATGCCTAATGAGCGAGCTGACAAAAGTGGGTTCTTGTAGTTCCAATGCGGAGGCACAAGGCCAAGGTTGACTAAATACAGCCATTCACGCTCTGTTCGTGATAGCTTTTCGATAAAGGCTTCGTATGCTTCTTCAGACGAAATACTTTCGATGCCATGCTCTTTGCGCACATCATTGCGTATGTAAAAAGCATTTCCGTTAAAGCACGCGAGGCTATATTTTTTCCCCGCCGCAATTTTATTAAATACAGGCAAGGGTTGCCCAATGTTTTTGATCGCAACTTCTCTAGGCAATTCTTTGGTCGCGAGAGGGCTATGGCCAGCGTTTACCTCAACACAAATCACCCGCGGAGAAATGTCTAGTGTGGCAAAAATCTCATTGTCTAAGCCATCAATATCGATGCTCAAGAAATCCATATTTTTAGCGAGTTCACCAAGTTTATTATCATGCAAAATCTTTGAAAGTGTGTTTTTATCACCATCAACAAAGCTATTTATGCTATGAACACTAGGATTGTCACTATAGTTGGCAACGGCTTGTTCATATCGCTCCTTATCTCCCTCGATAAATACTCCCGTCCAGCCGGCCAGAATTAGTTTGCGAATATTACTTAAGTGGATACCATCCCAGGCGCCGAACTCAACTGCCACCTTGCCCGTGGTGCCAATAACCGAGAATATTCGTTCAATAATCCCATCCTCGCCGTTTTGCGAGAAGGTGTTGTGTTTATATTCGAGTAAATTGAGTTTTTTCATTTAAGATTCCTAAACCATTCCCATGTTTTGGATAAGCCTTCCTCAAGCCCAATATGTGCCTGCCATTTAGTGTCATGTTTTAGCTTTGTGCTATCTAAAACATTCGCAGTTACATCAAAAGATCGTGCCGGCAGCATTTTTACCTTAATTTCTTTACGCGCTGTTTTAGCTAGATCTTCCAAAGCTTCTAAGACCTGCCTATTGGTTGTACCAACGCCCGTGCCCACGTTATATACCGCTCCAAGTGTACCACTATCTAAAGCCGATAGTATTCCCTCCGCAATATCTGTTACATAAATGTAATCGCGCACCCTCCCTTGCTTGCCCCCGTTTTCTTCATAAATCTCAATCGTCTTGCCGCTTAGTATCGAAGCAATCGCAGTCGAAACGAAGCCTTGCCCTGTATATGGGCGCTGACCCTCTCCATAGGCGTTTCCTGGCCTCAGGATGACAACGGGGAGGTTATGCATCCGCCAGAACATCAAGGCATATTTTTCAATCGCTAATTTGGTGATGCCGTACGGTGAAATCGGGTTAGTAGGGTGAGTTTCGTCTATTGGGAGTTGGATCGCATCCCCATAGACCGCGCCTCCGGAGGAAACAATCACCAATTTCTTCAACGGAAATGTGCTAGCTACTTTAAAATGTGATAACGCTCTAGGTAGATTTTGGTTTATATCTGAAAGCGGATCATCAAAGCTGGTTTTAGGAACCGATGAGTATGCTAGCAAGACAATCTCGTCGATACCTCTCAAAATCTTTTTCAGGGCTTTTTCATCGCCATAGTCGGCAATTATATAGTCAACACGAGACGCCAACTGGCGAGCAGAAACTGGCTGTCTCGGCTGTGCAATTTCGAGCACAGATACCTTTCGACCACTCTTCTTTAGCAATTCAACAAGAGGCCGACCGATAAAGCCGCCACCGCCAACTACTAGACAATGATTCATGTCATCCCTCGCATGCCAGAAAATTTGTTTTTTGCTTGTTGCAGTTTCAACATTGTAAACCGTGCGCTTTTTGATATTGCGGACTGGGGGTAGTTGTAAGCTATAATTGTACGCAGTGTTTGCGCTCGTTTTTTTAAAACAGACCTATCCGATTCCGGCAGGCTTGATATTTTTTTAAATAACTCATCTAGAAGCGAATTTACTTCAGCGAGAGTCACGTTTGTTTCTTTTGAGATCGGTTTATGAATCAACGTAGCGAAGGCAAGGATGGTTTTGTCCAAAGGATTTTTGTCCAATAATCGCGCGATGTTCTCCGCACTGATCGTAATAACATGATCGGTAAAAGGATTATTGATATCTCTCGACATACCACTTTTGGTACCGCGGTATAGGTGCAGGAACTCGGGTCTGTCCGCGACTGCGAACTTCTCGGCTATACGAGACCACAATTCATAGGCCTCGGGAGGCTGCCTACGAGGGGCAATTGTGTATGGACCAACGGTATTA
>CAZLPY010000030.1:0-11282 GCA_964561525.1 uncultured Candidatus Saccharibacteria bacterium
ACCAAATGTAGCAAATGTGAGGTTCCGCCGCGGCGAGTTTAAGTCGAGCTTGTTGTATCGCCGCGGCACAGTAAGATATGCAAGATTTATGATTCAAGCAGCGCTTTGATCGGGTCGAAATAGTACTGTTTCCAGCCATCTGCGATATCATCTACTTCATCTTGGGGCACTACAGTTTGATGCAAATCGAGCACCGTTTTGCCGCTTTTTGCTGTGAGCGAAAACGTCACGATCGACGGCTTATCCCATGTACCACCATACCACTCCTGGATTAACGTATACGGAGCCTCAACCGTAATGTTTTTGCCGTAAATTTCGCCACCCCACAGTGAAAACTCAGTTCCAACTGTAGGTTCCATCTTAGCTGGTCCGCCACCCCACTGTTCTATTGTTTTTGGGTTAGTGAGCGCTTGCCACACCGCTTCAGTGTTTGCTCCAATTGTATATGTTTGATGTATGTTTTTCATAAGGTAACTATCCCCCGAATTTGATTAGTCGTCAACGGCTTAACAGATGTGCGCATTGCATCACATTTTGTAGTGATGTGGTAAACTAAGCACATGCATGACACTTTGCTCATTATTGCGGTAGTTTTGATGCTGCCAGGGCTCGCTGCGCTATTCGTACCAGTCATTCCTGCCGTGCCGTACCTATTTATCGTGGCGCTCGGCTTTGGTTTGGTTGATCGCTTTCAACATCAAACCGGTAGGGAATTGGTGTTTTTAGGTTTGATTGCACTCGCTTCATTTGCCGTAAGCCACTTATCAGGGATTATCGGAGCCCGAGCTGGAGGGGCAGCATCCCGATCGTTGTGGTATGGTTTAATCGGATCATTGGTCGGCCTGTTGGTGCTTCCGCCATTTGGCAGCATAGTTGGATTATTTGTGGGGGTGCTGATCGGCGAGTTATTGGCGGGAAAATCGGACCGGAAAGCAGTTAAAGCAGCGGCAGCGAGCACTGCCGGATCGGTCATTGGTATGGCGATTAACATTTTGCTCGCTACCTTGTTTGTGATTCTTTTCATCTTTTTTGCCTTAACCTGAACGTTCACCTACTATCATCATATCAAGCGAAAAGGGTTGACGAAGCTTTACGATTGCGCTATAACTAATGCATCAAAGCATTCTTAAAAAATTTGTTTGTTTTTAAGGTGCGAGTCGCGCTTGTACAGTGGCGTCTTCGCATTGAGAGCCGGGGGCACCCGGATTGTGTAACGCTACTGCTCTCTAGAAGGTAACAGTGCCTTCGCTTAAAACAGTGGCATGAATGATGACGCGGCAGTTCGTATGGATGGCTGATCGGCGTTGTGGGTGACACCGCGCTGATCAGCCATCCGGCCAAGGGGTTCTTTGATGGACACCAAAAGCGCCGAGCGGTAATCACCTGTCGCAAAAGGGCACTGGCAAAATGCCCTTCGCACAAGTTGGGACATCTCAACATTTTGCTCTTTTAAAGATAGTAGCCGCCGGTAGCAGCGTAGTTGCGCCCCGACATTGGTGCTTCTCCTCTACATGCTCAGTTGATCTCAATGCGGACTGTATCTTTGAGAGTACAACTGAATACCTTCCACGCAAAAATATTTCTTCCCGATCTATGAGTGTGGAAGCAGCAGAGGCCGGCGGATAAGCATCTCCGCCGGCCTTTCTCTTGCAGCAATTACCATTGACAAATTTTGCGATCTGTCCTATTGTAAGGGTTGTGATTTAACAAACGTGACGAGTTGATGCTGTGCTGACGGATAGTGCTGTCCTGTCGCCAGTGTCAATGATGCAGGGGGAGGCGATCTCTCAAACGTATCGCTGTTTGGGAAGAGCAGCATGTGGTGGCTAAAGGAGGGGTTTGCGCCGGCACCTTTTGCCTGCCACATACGGCCTTGAGAGATACATGGAGCCCGTTTCGGGCTATTTTGATCAGCGCCCTTAAAAAGGCGCACGAATACCCATCCTGGCTCCACCCTGCATGTAAAAATGCGGGACTATTGTTCCTGCATTTTAGGCGGCATCAACGGCGATGCCGCCTTTTAATATTAGTGCGCTTGGCGGCGGAACAGGCGAGTAGCAAAGAAGAATGCGACAGTAAAGATGCCAAGGCTCCAGGCAATCGAGAGCCATACATGATTGCCTACAGGCTGGTTAAACAATAGTGCTCGCACCGCCTCAACAACGTGTGTCAGTGGCTGATTTTTGGCAAAAATTTGCAACATGTGCGGCATGGTCTGCACTGGCACGAAGGTGCTTGAAACGAAAGTCAACGGGAAAATCCAAATAAAGCTTGACTGTTGTACAAACTCAACGCTTTTGCCGGCAAGGCCAATTACCGCAAATACCCACGAAAGGGCAAAGGTAAACAGCATCAGTAAGCCAAAGATACCGAGCCAATGAATGGCGGTAGCCTCAGGACGGAAGCCTACAACCAGGCCAGTTAAAATCATCACAACCGTAGCAAAGGCGTTCCGAATTAAATCACCGATGATATGGCCTGAGATCACAGCACTCTTAGTCATCGGCAGTGAACGAAACCGATCCATAATGCCTTGCTGCATGTCGCTCGCAATGCCAACACCGGTGACGGTTGAGCCAAAGGCTGAGGTTTGCACAAAAATGCCGGCCATCAAAAAGTTGATGTAGCTTAGGCCGCCCGTTGCAATAGCGCCGCCGAACACGTAGCGGAATAGCACCACAAACATGATTGGCTGGAGGGTAAGCGAGAGCAATTGGTCAATCTCAACCTTAATATGACGTAAGCTTCGCTGTACCATCGTTACGGTGTCAATGAAAAACCAAGCGAACGCAGATTTTTGCAGCGGTTTAAGCGCAGTTGTATTTGATTCCATGTTATTTCGCTCCCACTTCCGTTTCCGCGCCATGTCCTGTTAATTTCAAAAACACATCATCAAGAGTAGGCTGGTGTACCGAAAAACTTTCGACGTCAATGTCTACTTTTTCAATTTTGGAAAGTAAGGTGTTTAGAGCTGCAATGTTATTCTCTAGGGCAAAGCTAACACGTCGGTTTTCACTGTCCTGGGTTAAAATTTGGTCAGCCATGGCTGCTACAATTTTTTCATAGTCTTTTTTAGTGGCTAGCTCCAAATCGAGTCGCTCGTGGCCCATTTGTTTCTTTAATTCATCCGGAGTGCCCTCAGCAATCACTACGCCATGATTAATCACCGCGATGTTTTCGGCTAGCCGATCAGCTTCTTCCAAATACTGTGTGGTTAGTAGCACCGTCGTACCTTCGGCAACCAATCCTTCAATAATCTCCCACATCGTAATACGACTGTGAGGATCAAGGCCAGTAGTTGGCTCATCCAAAAATAAAATTGGGGGGGTGATAATGAGGCTCGCTGCCAGGTCAAGACGGCGTCGCATTCCGCCGGAGTAGGTTTTGACTACGCGATTTGCGGCATCGGTCAATTCGAATCGCTCGATTAACTCAAGGGCACGCTTATTAGCATCTGCCGCGCCCAGATGGTACAAGCGCCCAATCATCTGTAAATTTGCAATGCCGGTTAGTTTATCATCTACCGCCGCATATTGTCCGGTTAAACCAATGTTTGCTCGCACGTCATCTGGTTGTTTCGCTACGTCGAACCCGGCAACGGTTGCACTACCAGCATCAATGCGGAGCAGTGTAGTGAGCATCCGCACGATAGTAGTTTTGCCAGCACCGTTTGGTCCAAGCAACGCAAAAACAGTGCCCTGTGGCACCTTTAGATTGACTCCCTTTAGCACTTCATTAGCACCGTAGGATTTTCTTAAATCCTTTGCCTCAATGGCAAATTGGGTCATATTCACCCAATCATTGTAACAGTTTTTGCTTGATCTGGCTAGAGCTTAGTAAGCAGAGTGCTGCGGTACAAAAGTCAGGGCGTTGCCGCCTTTGCCGGCTCGGCCAGTGCGACCAATGCGATGAATGTAATCCTCATAGGTATTTGGCTGGTCAAAGTTAATCACATGGGTAACATCGGGGATGTCCAACCCGCGCGCCGCCACGTCAGTAGCTACCAGCGCTCGCACCGCATTATTTTTGAATGCAGCCAGTGCACGCTGGCGCTGACTTTGTGATTTGTTGCCATGAATGGCCTCAGCTGGGACGCCGTTTTTGACCAAATTTTCGGAAAGACGTTGCACGCCGTGCTTTGTTTCGCCAAAAATCAGTACTTTTTCAAACTGATCGCCTGAAAGCATACCAAGCAGCAGCTCAATTTTGTGTTCTGGAGTACCATAATGCACCACATCTTGTTCAATGTGCGCGCTGGTCACGCCCTTGGCCACTGAGATGCTGACAGGGTCGACCATCACTTTTCGGACCAGCGCATTAATATCTGCCGTCATAGTTGCGCTAAAACACAGCGTTTGTCGGGTCGTCGGGATTTGGTCAACCAAAAAGTGAATGTCCTTACTAAAGCCCATATCAAACATGCGATCGGCCTCATCTAGCACTAGCATGGTGACCGCCTCCAAATGGAGGAATCCACGATTGTTTAAATCCTTCAGACGTCCGGGGGTGCCGATCACAACGTGCGGTCGGCGAAATAGCCCACTAATTTGACGTTGGATGTTGGTGCCACCAACACACACAACTGAATTCAAACGCAGGCCGGTAGAAAAAGCGCGGAACTCCTGATCAATTTGCAAGGCCAGCTCGCGTGTGGGGACGATAATTAATGCGCCACCGGGTTTATGCATGAGGCTGTTAATGATTGGCAGCAAAAACGCGGCCGTTTTACCGGTGCCGGTGTTGGCTAAACCAATTAAATCCTTGCCGTCTAAAATAGGACCAATAGCTTGATCTTGAATCGGTGTGGGGGTGACGTAGCCATGCGATTTTACATTTCGCTTTAGTGCCTCATCCAACCCAAAATCGGCGAATGAATGCGTTGGCACATACGCTTGTTGCTCTGTCGCTACTGGAGCCTTGTTGATAAATTTATCCGGGTGGATGTAGGCGCCACGGAATTTCGGGCGTGATTGAAAACGGGGGCGGGCAGCACCTCGAAACGACGCACTACGTGACCGGCCACCACCATAATAAGAGTTCTGCACAAATACCTTTCGGGTTATATATTATCTTGTTGCGATGAACAGCGAGATAATGTAACACCCGGTATTCATGACACAATTGTTTCATTAATTGTAACACAAGCCTTTTTATTTGTCAAATAGGCGAATGCCTGAGTGTGTCGGCCGCCAATAAAATAACGGCGATCTTCGCTAATGGCAAAGACCGCCGTAGTGTGTTTCTAGTTCGCGCTAGAAGGCGCAGTTGCTTTTTTCTGTCGGCCCATATTGACCTCCTTTGCTATCTCCTCCAGATCGACCATTCCGTCATCGAGAGTATTGACAACTCGGTCGATGACCGCGTGGTAGAACGCGACATGATACGGCTCAGCCACGGGGGCGTCTGCGCAAACAGCCTGCAGAAGATTCTCATCGTTGCTTACACGAGGAATTGAGAACTGGGATATGCCAATATGATGCCCCCCAAAGTAAACATTCAGCTCATATATCTGTGTGTTGTCTCCTTTGTTCCACTCATTGGTGCTGAGCTTCCAAACTTCGCTTGAGGGAAGATTGACGATCAGGCCGAGACGTCGTGAAATTAGTCTCATTGAGTACCCTCCTTTATGTCAGGCGAGGCGGCACAATCTCCCGCACCATGCCGGTACGGATCTCAATCGCATCGGCGATAGAGGGAACATCGATTGTGGTGTGGCCGCCGCATGGTGCCTGCTCGGATTCCAGCTTCACGCCCAGAGCTACACCGATGTCGAGTGGCTGAGCGATGGTGACGCGTTGTCCAAGCACACAGGTTATGGGCTCTGCAGTGTAGACGCGCCCGTCGTCGCCTTGAATCTCGGTGCGGTTCTTACCGTTGAGCGGGGTAAGTACCGTACCCATTAATCTTGCCATGTTGTTAAGTCCTTCCGCTAAGTGAAGTCGTGCTAGTTGACAGGGTATCACATTTCTGCTACAATGTAAACAATGAGAATTCAATTTCTCTGAATTTTTACAGTGGGGCTGTATTAGCTTCGACAGGTTGTATCTACCTATTTTGCATGCCGAGGAGCATACTCCCTCGTAAAAAGTATGCAAACAAACTTAACTGCCAACAGTTTTGTTAGCAAAATTCAAGTAGCTTTTGCTTCTTTGAATTTTGCACCAGCTTTCGCTTAAACGCGTGAAGCCGTTTCCCACTTCTTTTGCTTACGGGAGTGATGAAGCGTCAAATTGTAAGCATGCCACATTGCGGACCAGCGTGACCAATGTGTAAGATGAAGCGCGCTTGCGGTCACATTTCTGCTTGAGAATTCAACGAGGAGTGTGATCAAAGAATTCATGAATTCTCCACGCATGGAGATTAAATAGGGCGGATCAATTTGGACAGGGGTGCAACTCCCCTCAGCTCCACCAATCTTGAATTTTCGTCACGAGTATAGTGTTTTAGACCCCATGGGAGCGTAATTCTCGGTGTGCCAAAACCGGTTTTTAACGAGTACTTCGGGTTCTCGGTAAAGATCATGCTATGCACCATAGTTTTGAGCTCTCTACGGGTGTTTTCCCACGTTTTTGCCGGTGTTCCAAGAAATTCTAACGTGAGCTTAAGGGCCTCCTCAAAGTTGGGGTCTTTTTTGTTTTCACCTCCTTTCTTTAGTTCTTTAATACGTTGATCTAACTCCTCAACCTTAGCTTCGTAGCGCTCCTTGATGCTCTGTGAGCGGGCAGATGGGATGAGGGTAATATATTCATCAATTTGGCTATTCAAAGTCTTAATTTCCGCTTCCGCAACTGCTTTACTTGATTCAATATTCTTGGCCTTGTCATTCCAGATACGCATAGCAATGATCTTAGCTATCTCTAGTACCTCTGGTTCTACAGAAATATGCTCGAGAAGCTGTTTATAATCTGCTTCTACTTTACTAGCGGTAATGTTCTTCGGACTGGCTTCACAGTCTCGGTTATTGCAGGTGTAATGTGGATAACTTTTATTAGGGTTTTTGCCTCTGTTGGCACTCCCGGTCATGGTTTTACCGCAGTATATACAATCTACCAACCTCCGCAGTGGATACTCCTGCCCATCGGTCTTCCATACTTTGCGGGCTTTTCCTTTTAACTTGTCCTGGATTTGATCATATATTTCTTCTGAGATAATCGCCTGATGATGACCTCTTCTACGAGGGATATCCCACTCCGGATACTCAATAACTCCGGGGTAGATCGACTCGGTTAAGATTCTCCTTACAAACTCACAATAAATCTCCTTTTTCCCAAGTAAGGTATGGAGGTTTTTAGACCGCAAAAATTTCAACAGATCAACTTGATCAAGCAGTCGGTTTTCAGCAAAATCAGTCAGCCCTTCAGCTAAGATATTAGTAATGGACGGGATCGGAAAAAGCAATTTACCATGTTCTTTATCTTTGCGAAATTCGTAGCCGGTCGGGGGATAAAAGCACCAATAGCCTCGCTCAATTCTCGCCTTCATTTTTTGGCAGACCTGGCGTCTGTTTTGCTTGCGCTCCAGCTCGTTCTGAGCCGCAAAAATGGTTTCGACAAACTCTCCTTCCGCACTATCGTCAAAATTATAGTTAGGACAGCGCAGCTTGGCCTCCCGGGCCTTCAGCTCAGATTTTAGACGGATATGAACTTCAACATCTCGAGCAAAGCGCTTTAGGTCATCAAAAATAACGATGTACTTGCTCTGCCAATGACTGTCCAGATACTTTAAGAGTTCTTTGACTGCGGGGCGGTCGAATAAGCCGCCAGATATACCCTCATCCCGGAACACATTTTCTACCTCTAAGCCCAGCGACTCCGCATACTCCCGGCAGCGGTGTTCCTGACTATCTAAACCATTCCCTTCTTTAACCTGTTTTTCGGAAGAGACTCGGCAATAGATGATTGCTTTGGAATATTCCGTTTCCATGATCTTACTCAAAATTCTCTAAATATCCGTTGATAATACTATCCACAATGCCAACCATGCTGTTTCTGATCTCGATAATCCGTTCGTCCGTTAACTGAAATGTCTCCAAATACTTCTTACATTCCTCCAGCGAGACCGTCTCTTTGCTAGGTAAAACGGGAGCACCGGAAGAAGCGCTTTTTCGAGTTTTCCTGGCTCGTAAATGTGCTTGTTTCATACTCTTCCTCGTTATCTATATATTGATGATATATCTGTATATTGATAGTGTCAATAGGCAATCAAACATTCGTAAAATACTTATTATTTCACTGCAAAAAGAGACGCCGAGTGCGACCACAAAGAACTCTCTAACAGACTGCTTAAGCTCGCTCAGGGATTGTTTAAACCCAACATTTAAGGTATCGTTTCCTCCGGCATGCGGAAGAGTGCATGACTACTGTTGTACCTGGAGAATTAGATGCACCGCAGTACCCTTGGGACGCGAGTAATATTCGCGATCTCGATCTTGTTCCTGGCTTTTTCGTTCGGGCAGATGAGCGGACGCCAAGCCTCGGCGCAGGGCGAAGATCCCATTGCTGAGCTCAAGAGCCGGGTCAAGAAGCTGGAAGCGAAGCTCGCATATGTGAGTACCGGCGTCGATGCCAACGGCTATCCGGTTACGACATTCAAAGCCTGCAACGTCCAGATCGTGAACGGAATGGGTTCTACCAACGGCTTCCCTGACGATCCTTGGGATCCATATGACGATATCCACGGTGGCCCCGCCAAGGTCAATGGACTCGGCAACCTGATTATCGGCTACAACGGGAAGGGTCATTACAACGCCGACCATAACGGCGGACCGGCAATCAACCTCGATGTTCGAACCGGCAGCCACAACCTCATCTTGGGAGATTTCAACAACTATTCCCATTTTGGGGGTATCGTCGCCGGCGATAATAACACCATAGGTGGCGCCTATGCCTCAGTCTTGGGCGGAGAGAATAACTGGGCCGGTGGAAACCGCAACGAAACGGTCAGCGGTGGCGACTTCAACGTTGCCAGCGGTGACTCCTGTTCTGTCAGCGGAGGCTATGGGAACCAGGCTTTCGGCCCCGACGCATCAATCAGCGGCGGAGCTAGAGGCCTTGCTAATCGCTCAAGTTCCTCCGTTAGTGGTGGATATGGCAACACAGCTCAGGGGCCTTTTTCATCCATTAGCGGCGGGGTTTGGAATCTCACTACGGGACGCAACTCCTGGGTGGGCGGTGGCGGACATAATACAGCCGCTGGCAATCCCAATGGAAACAGTGGGGCATCGGTTTCTGGTGGCTATGGCAACCTGGCGAGCGGCATCTTCTCTGCTGTAAGCGGAGGAATCCGTAATACCGCAAATGGCGGATATGGTATCGCCATAAACGATACCTACGCTAATGGTCAGGGAAATTGGGATGGCGTCGGTCCGACCTGGGTCGCTGCGCAGTTCAACGGTTACTGATTCTGCTAATAAGCAGAAGAATTATAGGCCGCCGGCAATTCCGGCGGCCTCTTTAATAATGGCTCCCCTGTGATCTGTGTGCGATATGTAAGCGAGAGGATCGCCCCAGAATTGGATCAGATCAATAAATATGAAATAGTTGAGTATATGAAGAAGGTAAGAAAAATAATCCTAATTATTATTGGACTCGCCCTAATCTTGTTTTTGGGTACTATTGCACTTGGTCAATGGCAAAATGCTCACCCAAAGGCCGTCAACAGTGGCAAAGTATGTCACGACCCTTGGGGAGAAGCTCCCTGCTTTTAAATTCGCTTAATCTGGATCGTCTTCCAAAAACGTCCTAGGGTTTACCGGAATCCCAAACACTCGAATCTCAAAGTGAGTATGCGGGCCAGTTGACCAGCCCGTTGTCCCTCTGGTGCCGAGAATAGTAGTAATATCTACCCGCTGACCTTCTATTACACCAACAGAATCAAGATGGGCATAAATAGAGATAATGTGATGTCCGTTATCCACTATTACGTGTTTGCCATATCCCCAGCTGAGATCTTTAACACTCACTACCCTCCCACTCATAAATGCTACTACCGGATCACCCACGGCATGTGTAGGGCTCGCGATGTCTATTCCCGTATGGAAGGGCTGGTAGGGTAAGTCTGAATCACCAAACTCCAGACTGACCGGCCCAGATACCGGCCAGACAAAAGGTCCGGAAACAGTATCTCCTACTGCACCGGTTGCCGGATCATGAATCTCTACTTGGTGGGTTTGTGAATTATTACTAACCAGTGAGCTTGATACCAGGTTAATGCCTGCTTGGGTCAAAACAATTACCACAAAGAACGGTAAGAAACATAAAATACCGAACGTAAAAAAGACAAGCTTTAATTCTCGCCTCATCGAAAACGCAGCGCCAACATACTTGATGGCAGCGGCGTTCATTGCTTTACATAGAGTTCTGAGGGGTCAGTCGTGATTAACGGATGCTCGTCTTCGGAAGCCGTGACTCTGACAACCACGTGATGCTGATCGGCAATAATCAAAGCCTCACCCCGTTCACAGGTGAGCAAGAATCGCTCTTCGTATTCGCTTAAATGAAACTCTCTAGCCACTCCCTTTATCGTGGTCGTATCTTGGCGCATCAGAATACGAAGGGCAGATTGTGAGGCAATCGCCCGTCCGTAGGCATTTTGCAAGAAATCATTAGCTTGTTGAGAAATAATACTAACGCCGAGGTAATATTTTCTTGCACGACGAACTAATCCGGCAATAAACCGTGCGCTCTCTTCGTGCTCGAGCATCAGCCAGGCTTCATCAATGACCAAGAGGCGTTTTCTGGGTTGAGTCTTAACCTGGTTTTGCACAAACTGGGCAATCACTAAGTGCATGATCTGCCTGAGTGACTCAGGTAAGTCTTTGGTATCGAACACTACTAGCCGGTTATCCAGTTGGATATTAGTCTGCTCGTCAAATACTTCAGCAAGGGATCCGGTGGTGTACTTAGAGAGTCTTCGGCACAACTTCGGTTGGCTTAATGTTTTTAAGGTAGCATATAAATTGAGAAGCAACGGATAGGTTGTCGGCTCTTTCTTGGCTTTACTTTTCGATGACCAACCAGCTTTCTTGTAGGTCTTGAGGATTGCTTTGTCGACAATTGATTTTTCTTCAGCGTTCAGTCCCTCTGCCATCAGCGAGATAATTTCGGTGAGCGACTGGACATGGTCAGCAAAGCCATCGTTTTCACTAAGGGCATTGACCGAGAAATCAAAGGGGTTGATCTTTTCCTTAGAATGAACGGACAACTTGATATAAGTGCCATGCACCGATTCCGCCAAGCGTTTGTACTCACGCTCGGGGTCAATGACGATGACCTTGGTGCCTT
>CAZLPY010000031.1:0-11277 GCA_964561525.1 uncultured Candidatus Saccharibacteria bacterium
TGTCCATTTCTGGAACACTTTCTTATCTGTTATAAGACCATGGTGCGCGAGAGAGACACATTCTGGAACCCTTTTCTCGAAAGTGTGCTCAAAATTGATGCTAAATTGGTCAAACTCGGATTTATATATTTAGACGGCCAAGTCGCAATCATCGACCCCAGCGGGGAGGTGACCCGTGTTTAGCTTTTTGCATCGACATAAGCCGTCCCCTGCCGGTCTACTAACGTCACAGCTATTTAATGACGCGACATTCTACCCTGCCTTTGTTCGCGACTTAAATCGAAGCCGTGTTGAAGTCATCATTGAGAGCCCGTTTATAACGGTTAAACGTACTGCCCTTCTCGCTCCTATATTAATGAGACTCAAGAAGCGCGGCGTCAGGGTAGTCATAAACACTCGCGACCCCAACGAGCACGAGGCTCTAATGCGAATTCAAGCCCAAATAGCGGTCAAGGAATTTCAACAAGCAGGGATTGAGGTTCTTTATACCGATAAACATCATCGGAAGTTAGCTATTCTGGACGGAGAAATTCTATGGGAGGGCAGTCTTAATATCCTTTCCCAAAATGATAGCTGCGAGATTATGAGGAGAATTGAGTCGAAAGAGTTAGCGGCACAGCTATTACAGTTCGTTTGTTTAAGTAAATTCTTAAGATGATATACTGCGAGGCAATATGGCAAACAACTACGAAATCAATGAACAGGATATCGATGCGACCATTCGATACCTTAAAACGATTGACCCCGAGAACGCGACCCCCGAAATGGCGATCGAATATCTAGAGAAGCTACAGGCTGGATTTCATACTCTGGCCCACTCCAAGCCCGAACTACTTGAAGAAATCTACAAAGATTTAATAGCCAAAAAACGACCTACAAAGTAGGTCGTTTTTTTAGAAGGGCAGGATTTCGGAAGACTTAACGCCTAGCGCTTTCGTGATTTTCTCAAGCGTTTCAATTGTCGGTTGCTGCTCGCTGCGCTCAATTCTGGCGTAAAAGTTGGCGCTTAAACCGGCCTTTTCCGCAACATCGGCTTGAGTGAGACCTTTTTGATTTCGTATGGCCTTGAGATTGGCTGCAATCTCTTGGGTCGTTTTGTCGGTATTCATTATCTGGATTGTATCATTTCTTACTTATTTTAAGCCGCAGTGGTCGGCGGTCCATTTTTTGACGCTCGACTCCGCCGATATACCACTTAAACTTGCGGACAGGGCTTGCGAGGGATCTTTTTCGATCTTGTCAAAAACGGACTTCAAAATCTTTACGTCGGGCTCGATCTCGTTAGGCGCAACTTTATCGAGGCGAGTGAATGCTCCGGCAAAATCTCCCGCGTTGCTTGAACGATGAGAGAAGACGGCGACGCTGTATGTGTCCCCTTTTGCGTTGGCCAGTTTTGAACTTTCGGATTGATAGACTTTGCAGTATGCGACTACAGAGCGCTTGGGCATTAACAGGATAACGGCAACCAGCACAAATATCGCCAGGAGGGCGACCGAGGCAAGCCTAATTGCTTGTTTACGCTTCATTGTTACCACTTGTCGCAATAATTCGCATAAGTGCGCCTTCCTGTTCTGGCTTAAGTAAGCGACCTGCCTGAATATTTCCGTTTACCACGCCCAGACTTAACAAGACCTCGAATGCAATCGGTTTAATATCTCGCACGAACTTAATCTTGAACCACCTGTCGCCGACAATAGTCCCGTCATTTCGGTGAGTCTGGCGAGGAGTAGTGACGTTGGGGTCAGTAACGACAAACTCCATTATCAACTCTTGACGCGGTGCCGTTTCGTAAAGATAGACTGCGTCGCCGGTCGCTATATTTGTCGTCGCAAGTTTCTTAGTCCATTCAATCTCATTGCCGAACGCTGATAAGCCTTTACGGGTATCATATTCTTCCGTTCTATTTGGAATAATCCAAGTACTCATGAAAGTGATTATATCATTCCGCTCTCAAAGTGCTTGTGCTAATAGCGTTATTATGTTGTAGTTTTGCTTTTTGTGATAACCTCTAAATAACAGTCGTTGTGCTGTGAGGAGACATCTGTGAAAAAGAACAATGCAGCAAAATTTGCGGCGGTACTCGTAGCGGTCGGTGCCATGTTCTTGGCACACCCGGCCCTTGCTGCCGATGGCAGTGTCGGCCAAGTGGAGAATTTTATCCGCAGCATCATCAAAGTGGTTGCCGGCCTCGCGGGGCTCGTCGCAACTGGCTTCTTTGTTGTTGGCGGCTTCGGGTATATCACGAGTTCAGGTAACCCGGAACACCTCGACCGTTCAAAGCGCACCCTCATTTTTGCTGCCGTAGGGTTAGCAATTACTATCGGTGCGTTTGTTTTGAGCAATATCATTACGACTTTAGCAACGAGCGCTTTCGGGAGTTAGTATGAGTTTTCTTGCGGCCGCTCAATTTACGATGCTGGCCGATGCGACCGCCGCGTCCAATGTGATGCGGTCGTTTGTGACGCCGATGGTAAGCACACTTATAGCAATCGCTTCGGTTGCCGTGGTGTTCTTTTTGGTAAACGGCGGCATACATTTTATGACCAGCTCGGGCAACCCGGAGCGCCTGGAGCATGCCAAGAAAGTAATTCGGAATGCTCTTATCGGTCTGGTTATGGTTATTGCCGCCGGTACTTTGACGGCAATATTGAGCCATGCCTACAGTGGCGCAGGGCCAGCAGCAACCGAGAAGCTCCCGCAGATGGTGACGATCCAGCCGGCGCCCGCAGCGAACGGTCTGGTTGAGGCAATGATTAATACGATCATGGGCTTTCTCAAGGCCGTAATTGAATCTGCGGCTAAGCCTTTTCTGGACGCTCTGCATTTCTTTACCACCTCGACACCATCTATGGCCGGAAATTCGAGCGTGTTTAATCTATGGCTTACCGTGGTCGGCATTGCTGACGCACTTTTTGTTCTGGCGGTAGCACTGCTAGGCTTCCATGTGATGAGTTTTGCGACTTTCGGGCTAGAGGAGATTGAGTTTAAGCATTTGCTACCTAAGATCGGCCTCGTGTTCCTCCTTGTAAATACGTCGATTTTCGCCATTGATGCTGTGATTGCTGTCTCCAATGCAATGATTAGCGCGGTAAATGCTGGAGCATCATCGAAGTCGGTGTGGGAATCGCTGAGTGCGGTCGTGAGCCAGCCGGAGACTATAGGGTTGGCCGGGCTGTTGGTTATGGTAGCCTTCGTGGTTCTGTCGGTCATACTCATTGTCTACTATGTGCTTCGCTTGGTGACGCTGTATATCGGCGCGGTACTGTCCCCTATCGTCTTTCTACTTTGGCTTCTGCCCGGGTTTAAAGATTTTGCCGAAACAACCGCTAGGGCGTACTTCAGCACAATTTTTGTCCTATTTATCCATGTCGTAATTCTCCAGCTCGCGGCTTCGTTGGTTGGAGGCATAGCGTTGGCAACGCCCGACGAGGCGCTTAACCCGTTGATGTCGATGGTCGTTGGAATTGCCACGATCCTTGCGCTTCTCAAGACACAAAGCGTACTCATGCAGTTATCTTTTGTAAGTTTGGGGCCAAAGACGGCGGCCCAGCTAGGCAGTCAATTAAGCAACTCGATCAGCTATTACGCCAGCAAGGCGAACAAGACGAATGCAGACCGAGGCGCGGACACGGAGAAGGGCGGCGAGAAGTTTAAGCGCGGTTCAACGCAGACGACAAATTACTCGGATACGACGAGAACAGCCCCGGCAGCGGCGACGCCCCCGCAGCGAGCAAAGCCGGATAGAGCTTCGAGCCCGCATAAGACCAAGGTTGCGCCGAAAGCTAAGAAGGGAGACACGCAGTGAAAACGGCAATTGTTCCAGCTCAAATTACGACCGTCGAGGATAAGGTGGCAGGCAATCTAGGCCTTTCGCAGCTTATGTTGCTGGCTGCGCCGGTGTTTATTGGGAGCGCGGTCTATATTATTTTTCCGCCAAGCCTCGGCGCGGCTGTTTATAAGCTGGTGATTGTGACGATTATCAGCGTAGTCTTCGGCCTGCTGGCGATTCGCATTAAGGGCCGTATCCTGTTGCTTTGGGCTATCACGATTGCGCGGTACAATTTGCGGCCCCGGCATTATGTCTTCGATAAGAACGATATGCACTTGCGCGACAAAAACGAGGAAAAGGTCGAGCCGGATACCTCGACGGAACAAGCGCCAAGTAGGAGGGCGACAGGTTCAAACCTGGTGTCGGCTTTGAGTACCCCGGATACGGTGATGCTTGAGAGTATTATTTCCAACCCTGACGCAAAGCTGCATTTTAAAACCGATCGGAAAGGAGGCTTGAGTGTCCGCATTACAGAAGTCAAATAAGAAACAATCGTCGCGCCAACAGATCAATATCAAGGGTGTGCAAGATGGTGTTTTGATGTTGCCGGGTGAACAGTACCGAGTGATTCTTGAGGCATCGGCTATTAACTTTGAGCTTAAAAGCGATGATGAGCAGGACGCGATTATTGAGGCCTATCAAAGCTTCCTTAACTCTCTGCCATGCGCAGTTCAGATTTTGGCGCGGGTTCGTGAGATGGACATGCAGCAATATCTCGACGACTTCCGCGAAGCTTCGGCCCAAGAGGAGGAGCCAATTTATCGCGAGCAGATCAACAACTACGCCGAGTTTGTGCAAAGTCTTGTTAGTACCAATAAGATACTTTCGCGCCGCTTCTATGTGGTTATTCCGCATGCCGATTATTCCGGTGACGGCTTCGAGGCCGTTCACGAGCAGTTGTTGCTAAACAGCGATATTGTCGGCAAAGGCCTGAGCCGGCTCGGCATTCAGACGCGCCAACTCAGCAGCCTGGAAGTCCTCGATCTCTTTTATACCTTCTACAACCCTCAGCAAGCCAAGCGGCAGCCCATCACTGAGCAGACTTTGCGGCTACTTAAAGATTCATACTTATAGGAGCATTTGATGGAATTCTGGGAACAACTTACTGCATGGAAAAAGCGCCGCGATGATCGGCCAAAAGAATTGGCTCTTAGTTTTGGCGAGCAGGACCCGATGGATATTATTTCCTACTCCGGCATGGAGGAGCAGGTCGATCATCTGTGCATCGACGGCCAATATATGCGAACGCTCTATATCTCCGGCTATCCGTTTGTGGCAGCCTCGGGCTGGCTGAATAGTCTGGTAAATTTCAACCACAATGCAGATATTTCGTACCATCTGACGGCGGTTAATGCGACTCAATCTCTGCCAAAACTGAATCGCAAGATCACCGAGCTGGAATCAACCCGTAGAGCAATGGTTCGCAACGGCAAGATTGTCGGCCCCGAGGTTACCGACCCGCTTGATTCGGCAACAGAGCTGCGCAATAAGATTTTGCGCGGGCAGGAAAAGTTGTTCCAAGTATCGATTTATGTGGCCCTAACTTCCGACACGCTGACCGAGTTGAATAGTGTGACGAAGCTTCTGGAAACCGAGCTTTCGTCTCGGCTGTTTTATACCAAAGTCGCCCGGTATCAGCAGGTCGAGGCGCTACAGTCGGTGTTACCGCGAAGTGAGAATATTTTAGACCAAAAGCGAAACCTGGACAGCTCATCGGCGGCGCTAACTTTTCCGCTGATGTCCTCCGAGCTGGTGCAGGAGTCGGGAATCCTTTACGGGGTAAATAAGTCTAATAACTCCTTAGTGATACTCGACCGTTTTAGCCTAAATAACGCTAACAGCATCGTATTTGCCCAATCGGGCAGCGGCAAGAGTTACGCGACGAAGGTCGAGATTCTACGCCAACTTATGCAGGGCACGAGGGTTATCGTGATCGATCCAGACGGGGAATATAAACTCCTGACTAAATCGGTGGAGGGCTCCTATATTAAGCTTTCAACCAATTCGCGGGAAAAGATTAACCCGTTCGACTTAGCAACGACGGCTCGCTCGAAAGAGCACCTGTCCGAGCATGTGCAGGATTTGACGGAAGTTATCTCGCTAATGGCCGACGACCTCGACTCAAGCGAGGCTGCCGCCGTCGATAAGGCAATCCTTAAAATTTACGAGGAAGCCGGCAACGAAATGCCCTTGCTGCGAGACTTATACGCGGAGCTGCGGAAACTCGGTCACATGTCGCTTTGCGAGCGTCTTGAGAAGTATATAAGTGGCTCGCTGGCCGGCGTCTTTAACGAACAAACAAATATTAAGCTCGATAATCGGCTGGTGGTTTTTGATATCAAGGACATGCCTGAATCGCTGCGCCAGATTATGATGATGATTATTTCCAGCTTCGTGCAGAACGAAGTAAAGGTACACCCGCAGAAGCGCATGCTAATCATTGACGAGGGCTGGCTGCTCCTCGAACACGAGCAAAGTGCCCGCTTCGTGACGGGTCTGGTGCGACGCGCTCGAAAGTATTACTTGGGCGTTTCAATCATCTCCCAGCAGGCCAACGACTTCTTGAGAAGCGATTACGGCCGGGCCATAGCCTCGCAAAGTAGTCTGAGGATTCTCATGCGGCAGGATACGACGACAATCAAAAATGTGGCGATGGAGTTTAATTTGAGCGAGTGGGAGGAGAGCTTTTTGCTCACTTGCGAGAGGGGCGACGCGCTGATTATCGCAGACCAAAACCATGTTGCCGTTAAGGTCGTGGCTTCAAGTAAGGAGCACCCGCTTATTACCACTAATCCGGCGGAACTATACCTGCCATGAAGCCGCTGATGCTGCTCGGCGTAATCTCGTTTAAGAAAGAGATTACGATCGTGCTCGTTTCTTTGGCTGTAATTGTATCGCTGCCGGTTGTAGCCTTGGCTTCGGTTGTTGGCGCACAACCGGCGAAAGATACAACTGCAACGCTGTATGCTGGGCCGATCTCAGTAACTAATACTTACGACTTTGGATACTGCACCTATTGGGCGGCATTGCGGCGCGAGCAAGACGGCCACCCAATCCCAAATAGCTGGGGCAATGCAAATACCTGGGCTTACCGAGCCTTGGCCCAAGGATTCAAAGTGAGCCATATTCCAGCGGCCGGCTCGGTGATGCAGACAACCGCCGGTCCCTTGGGCCATGTTGCCTACGTCGAGAGCGTCAACCCAGCAGATGGAAGCTGGACGATTTCAGAGATGAATTTCAAAGGCTGGGACGTAGTAGACAATCGTACCTTATCCGCTAGGGCGGCGAGTGATTATTACTTTATTCAATAGGGGGCTGAAATGGTAAACAACACGGACTGGCTCACTATTATCATCTCGATGCTGCCCGGGGTTGTGGTTTCGTTGGCGGTTTTGCTCGTTTTGTGGCTGGCCGCGTGGGCGGCTTTCCGGCTGCTGAACATGCGCCGCCTGCTTCGTCAGGAATGGGTATATCTGGAGCTTACTCCCCCGGCCCAAACAGAAAAATCGCCAGAGGCTACGCAGCAATTATTTGCAGTCCTGCACGGACTGGACGGAGCTCGCTCATATAAAGACACCCTCCTACGGCGAAAGGAAGTATTTTCGCTCGAAGTTGTCTCAACCCGGGAGCGGGGTATTCGCTACTTAATGCGGGTTTCGGTGCGGGAAGCTCCGATATTTGAGCAGGCTATAGCTTCGTACTTGCCGGAAGTTCGATATAAGCGGGTTGAGGAATATTTGCCTTCATCTTTCGCGGCCGGTACTCTCCGCGTGCTGGATTTTAAGCAAACCGGGCATTTTGCGTACCCGTTGCAGAAGCAATGGTCGCTTATCGAGCATGACCCTATCGCCTATCTGACCGGCACTATGACGCAGCTCGCAGCCAATGAGATGGTCGTGTTTCAGATCGTAGCCACGCCTACCAGGGTTAGAGAGGCCGAAGCAATCGCGGGCCGCATTCTCAATAATGAAGAGCTGCTTCACCGCCTCGGCAAGCGACGAACGCCGGGTGTCGGAGGACTGTTCCGGGCGGTCAACTCTGCACTATTCGCCATCTTGGAGTCAATCGGGGACTTGTCCCATAGTTCGACCGGCCCTGTTATGCAGGCGAATACACGGGACGCTCAGCGCGAGCACGACGTCGCGATGAAGATCAAACCCGCCCGAACCCTGAGCGCTATTGAGCAGCAAATGGCCGAGGCGGTGCACGAAAAGGTAAGCCAGCCTCTTTTTAGAGCTAAGATTCGCACACTCATAATCACGCCAGACGCTCAAAGCCGTGCGCAGCGGCTTAAAGGCATACGAGCCTCACTTACCTCTTTGAGCCTTCCAAAATATCAATCACTCAAAGCCCGGTACGACTTCCCGCCGTTTATTAAATCCCGATTAAATATCTTCACGTTCTTCAACCGCCTGCCCTCTTTGCTACCGAGCAGATCGGTTTTGCTTTCCGCGTCCGAGATCGCCAATGTATACCACTTCCCCTTTAGCCTAACCGCTAAGACCGAGAACGTGGTGCGGTCGCTCAGCCGGACGCTTCCGGCGCCTATTTCACTCAAAGGCAAAGCTGATTTCGATGTAGTCTTGGGCCGCAACCACCACCACGGCGCTGCTACGGATATCGGGCTGACGGCCGCTGAGCGCGAGCGCCATGTTTATGTATTGGGCGGGACGGGCAACGGCAAGACAACCATGCTTGAATACTCAATTGTGCAGGACATTAAGAATGGCAAGGGCGTGGCCGTTGTCGATCCGCACGGTGATCTAGCGGAGAAACTTTTGCGCTATATCCCCGAGGACCGGGTCAAAGACGTTATTTACTTCAACCCGGCGGACTTAAAATTTCCGATTGGTCTGAACCTACTTGAGCTGCCGGAAGGTCTGTCCGGCGACGAGCTTATCGACGCCAAAGACTTTATTACCGAAGCGATCATTTCGATTATGCGCAAGATCTTCTCCGACGACGATACGGGCGGCCACCGTATTGAATACGTCCTGCGCAACACCGTGCAAACAGCATTAACGGTAAAAGACGCGACCTTGTTTACCGTCTTCGACTTGCTCACCGACTCAAAATATCGGAAGAAGATCGTTAAGACGCTTGAAGATGAGAAGCTCAAAAACTTCTGGAAAGAGGAAGTTGGCAAGGCCGGTGATATGCAGCGAGTGAAGATGGCGGCCGGCGTTACTGCCAAGATCGGGCGTTTTCAGTTCTCGGCCTCGGCAGAGCGAATATTAAGCCAGCCAAAATCAACCATCAACTTCGAGGAGATACTCGACGGCAAAATTCTAATATGCAATTTCGCCAAAGGGCTGATCGGAGAGGATACATCCGAGCTATTCGGCATTAGCACCTTGGCAAAACTGCAATTGGCGGCCTACCGCAGGGTAAAACAAAAACGAACTGACCGCAAACCATTCTACCTGTACGTCGATGAGTTCCAGAACTTCGCCACGATGTCATTTGTTCAGATGCTGTCCGAGGCTAGAAAATACCGAGTCTTTTTGACGATGGCCGAGCAATCTACATCCCAACAGAACGATCAGCGCATGGTAAATACTATCTTGGCCAACGTCGGGACGGTCATTTGTTTCCGATCGGGCAATCCGGCAGACGAGCAGCTTATTCTTCCCCTCTTTTCGCCCTATATCCAAGAGGGCGAGATCGCCAACCTTGCTACCTATAATTTCTACGCCCGAATATCGGCCGTGTTGTCTCAGGAGCCCGTTTCGGGCGAGACGCTATTGCTAGAGGACTCCGGCAGCGAGACGGTCGCACAATCGGCCATAACAGCTTCGCGCGCAAATTATGCACGGCAGTACAAGCCAACGGTTAATGTGGTGAACGCCAAGCCCATCACGACAAAGCAAAAGACAAAAAAGCCCATTGCCGCGAACCAGACCACGGCTCTACCGGGAGACTAGCTCGTATCAATACCCCTGCTGGCTTTACTCTCGCCTGTAAGGCGAGAGTTCTATTAAATCTAGCTACCCGGCCCATGCTTGAGTCGGATATAATGATGTTCTCATGGAAGGAGGGTGAGTGAAATTACCTGAATATGTGACGGAAAGTGGATACAAAATAACGAGCTCACAGCTCCTTATATATCTTCTCGTGGAAAACTATTGGGACGGCGAGAACACAAGAGAAATACAGCAGCGCACGGGCATAATTTCCTTTGCTGTTGTTCGTGAGGTTGGTCGCCTCGTAGAAGAATACCCGGCAATACCTGACAAGATGAAAAAGTCTTTACTTGATTTCGGCGAGGCTTTAGGAGCTCTTGATGAGCACACTGAGGACAGTAAGTAGCATTTAACGCCTACTCTACATCGGCTGATCCGTATTGCACGATAAGCCTAGTTGTAGCCATTCGGGACGTTATTTTACTCATAAGAGAATTACTCGCCGAAACCGTTAGATACATCGCGCAACAGTCCGGCGGAAAATCGGTTGCAGCTTCGAGCGTTATTATAAAAACCCTCGCGTCCGCCGTCTCCCAAGGATTCTCGCTGAATTGTAAATTCTGCATATAAGTGATTTGTCGCGATAGCTCGACAAGCTTTTCAGTATTACTGTCGTCTGTCGCGGCCCGCTTTGCGAGCGCTTGGCGCATCATTTTCTGCCAGTGTTTCTGTACCAGGATCAGGAGATCGTGCGGTTGCTCAGCAATGATATATTCGGTGCCGCCGAGCCGATGCCGCAGGTGGAGCCGACGTGCGATATCGCGCGCAATATTTTGCATACCTGACACTTTAGCCTGCTCAAAGTAATTGCCGGGTTCCCTCTCCCCCGCTTGGAGCTGAGTTTCGCTCACTATCTACTATTACTCTTACTAATAGTTCTCATCAAGAAAACTGTACCATATCGGCCCAACTATTAGTATGACTAAGTGTTACTAAGACTAATAATTCTTTACTCTTGAGTTCATGACGAGAGAAGCATCCGAATCTAAATATCTGGCTGGCTTTGGCAAGCGAGTTGCCGAGGTTCGCCGAGACAAAGGCTTCACTCAAGAATCGTTGGCTGAGAAGGCCGGTGTAACTGCATTGACGATCAGCTATATCGAACAGGGCCGGCAATGGCCTCGTATTGCAACTCTATACAAAATTGCAAACTCCCTTGGCGTGGCCGTACAGGAATTGTTTAAAGGGATTTAGAACCGTAAAATCAGTTCGCTGAATGCCTGACCTTACCGCTTTTCGGTAAGTTTTTTACTGTGCCCTTAAAGTTTTCTTTCGCGACATCAAAATCAAAACCCTCCGAGGGAGGCAGTACAGCAGTCCCCGGCGATGATTGCGCTAATGGCTTTTTGCGGAGCAGCTCAGGCTGATCTTTTTGCGTACGTGCGGGCCCGGCTTTTATTCTCGATACGTGCAATGTTAGGCTGCTAATTTTTGCTGTTTGTCGGTTTATTTCCCGCTGTAGGCGGTCGCGCGTACCCGGACTAA
>CAZLPY010000032.1:0-11179 GCA_964561525.1 uncultured Candidatus Saccharibacteria bacterium
GTGCCGGAGGTACAATCGCTCGGATTGGTCCAGGTCAGCACAATGGTGCCGCCGCTGCCAAGATCTGAAGCCGCAACTCCGGTTGGCGGGCTGGGTGGTGTCGTGCATGACGAGCTCGATGAGGAACTGCCAGAGGATGAACCAGAAGTTGATCCGGATGACGAACCCGATGATGAGCCGCTACTTGAACCAGAGGTAGATCCCCCAGTCGTCGCAGTGGTAAGCGTGATAACAATACTAGCTGTTCCAGTTTGATTACTTATATCATGGGCGGTCATGACGATCGTATTGGCTCCATCGTTCAGCGGAATAGAGGCCGTCCAGGATGTGGTACCGGTGGCGGTGCCGGATTGGCCGGTGGTTGAGTTTGCCCACGTTACGGATGTCACGGCGATATCGTCCGCGGCTGTTCCGGCAAGATTGGTTGGGGTAGCAGTGACCGAAGCGGTCGGTGGCGGTGGCGTCACAATCGTAATGGTGGGCGGCGCATCACTGCTCCCATTCGTACCATTGCCAAATCCGGGGGGAATGGTGATGCTTGTGGTATAGGTGCAGTTGCCATACTCCACAATTCCTTCATCGCCATTAAAAGCCCCGAAGGTGTAGGAAGCTTGGGTAACGGTTGACCAGACTGCTCCCTCATCAGCTATTTCGTAAGCGGACAAGTTGGCGGTATCGTTCACAGCAGTGTCTGCTGCTGGATCGTACATCGCGATAGTATCCGCCCCAAAAACCCCTAACGCATATCCGCCAAAGTTAAATATCTTATTTTGAATCGGATCAAAAACCGCTGCCGCATTAGAAGTGGGGGTTGGTAGCGTGGCCGATTTGGTCGTGAGGGTGTCAGAGGCTGTATTATATTGAAGAATCTGGTTCAATCTGCCCCCACTATCGCCGCCACCAAGTAGATAGGCTAAGTTATTGGTGCTGTCCCAGACAGCGCTAATCCCATATCGAGCTGTCGGCAGGGTAGCCGATTTTGTACTTACTGTGTCGGTTGCTGGATTGTACTCTAAGATCTGGTTAAGGTAACTACTATTATCTTCGCCGCCAAAAATATAGGCTTTGTTAGTAACGGTACTCCACACTGCCGCCATCGAGTCACGGGGGCTCGGCAAAGTAGCCGATTTGAGCGTGACGGTGTTAGTGGCAATATCGTATTCTACGATTTGGTCGGCATCATATAGCGTACTACCGGGGCGCGTACTTCCGCCGAAAATATAAATTTTATTGTTAGCGTCATCGATCACGGCCGCATGATATGCTAATCCATTAGGAAGCACTGCAGATTTAGTCACCGCAATGTTGGTGACCGGATCCCACTCTACAATATCGTTCTCAAAGTACGAATCGCGCTGGCCACTGATAATGTAGGCTTTCTGCTGAGTAGTTGACCAAACCGCCACCGTATCTTCTCGTCGATCTGGCAGCGAACGGGTGATCACGCTGTTGGCTATTGGATTAAACACAACTGTGGTGCCAAAGGTCGTGTTGCCTAATCCATCATACCCACCGAAAAGATAGGCTTCCTTATTGGTTGGGTTCCAGGCGGAAGACATGTAATTACGTTCGGAGGGCAACTCGTACGGTTTGACGTCGAGGTGGTCGGTCGCCGGATTGTAGGCATAAAAACTTTTCGAGAAGTCAAGCGGAGATGGCCCGCGGACGTTCGGATAGGGTGGCACATCGCCGCTGCCACCGGCAATATAACCTAAATTATCGACGGTGCTCCAGATAGCAGTCGTACCCTGCAAATGGAAAGGTAATGTGGTTGATTTCGTGGCCAGCGTATTGGTGGCCGGATTGTATTCGTGAATAGTATCAAAGGTCGTGTTAAAGAAGCCACTGTCGTAGTTAAAGCCCCCAACAACGTAAGCTTTACTGTTTACCGCGTCCCAAAAGGCCGATGAGCCAGCCAGGGTAGTTGGTAGGGTTGTGGTCATGGACGTCAATGTGTCGGTGGCCGGATTGTACTCGAGGATGTCGTTATAGGTGGTTTGGGGATCCATAAAGACATCACTAAACCCACCAAAAATATAAAACTTTTGCTGCGTCGGGCTCCAAACAGCACTGGTCAGATAACGACCGCTTGGCAGCACCGCCGTTTTGGTGGCAACGGTGTCGGTGGCCGGATTGTACTCCAGTATTTCAGCAGTCGGACCGCTATTAGTTTCGCCACCAAAAATGTAGGCTTTGTTATTGACGGTATCGAAGCCGGCCGAGGTACCAGTGCGCTCAGTGGGCAGAGCACCTCCCATTAAAGCATACGCTTTAGCGGTCGGATCGAAACGGTAAATGCTATTAGTGGGAACACCCGAGAAATCGCCACCGAAGATATAGGCGTGGCTATCGTTGGGATTCCAAACCGCAGACGTCTCAGCACCTGATGTCCCCCACTGAGGAATTTTATCGAAAGTGAGCGACTTGAGCTTAACAGAATTTGCGCCGTTACACGTATTGGTAACGGTTTGCCAGGTATTGGTGCCGCTGTGGTTAATTAATACATAATCGAGTGTCGGTGTAACGCTGGTATCAGTCGTGCTAAAATCGGCTTGGATGCACAGACTGGTAGAGTTATCGAGCAAGGTGATGTCAGTGGTTAAGCCAGTCGCGCAAGTGGCATCGGTACTAAAACGGACGGTCAAAGTTTGGCCGTTCAGCGTTTTGTTGACGGTCGCGCTTTGCCAATCAACCGGGTCGCCGTTTGGAGTATAAACAATCTTGGCCGTGCCGGAAGAGGGGTAGGTATCAGTGCCTTGATTGTACTCAACGATCTTGTCTAGGTTAGCATTACCGTCAAAGCCGCCAAAGATGTAATGCCGGGTGTTGTTGGTATCAAAAATCGCCGAGATGCCGGTGCGAGGTGAGGGTAAATTAGCGCCATCGCCCAATGGAGAATAACTACTACGGCTATCAATGTCATCGCTGAGCGGATAATACTCCAAGATAACGTCAGTGAGCGCAGTCTGGTTTTTTTTGCCACCAAACAGGATGGCCCGGTTATGCACCGGATCCCAGGTAGCGGCAGCGTCATTTTGGTAAATCGGTAGGGTGCTCGATTTGGTGGTGACGGTGTCACCGACCGGATCGTATTCCAAGATTTGGTTCGTAGGCGCACTCGAATTCCAGCCGCCAAAGATGTAGGCCTTACCGTTGGCGGTGCTCCAGATGGCCGTGGCACTGTAGAGGTTATCGGGTAGGGTTGAAGGCTTAGTGGTAATGGAATCGGCAGCGGTATCGTACTCGTAAATAGCGTTGTTACTGCTGCCACCAAAGATATAGGCTTTGTTGTTAGTGGTGTCGAAAACGGCCATCTCTTGACCAACAGCGGTTGGCAACAGGGCGGTTTGAGTGGTCATAGTATCGGTAGCGGGATTATATTTTTCTATCGCATCGGTTGAACCACCAATGTAGCCACCAAAGATGTAAGCACAGCCACCCCCGCAGCCACTACCGGGCCGGTCGCGTCCATCCCACACCGCTGCCATATAAAAGTTCGGCGCCGGCAGAGTGGCAGTTTTGGTAACCACGGCAGCGGTGCCAGGGTTGTATTCGATAACCTGATCGGTTGAACCTGAATCCGTTTGGCCGCCAAAGATGTAAGCCTTGTTGTTGGTGGTGTCGAACACGCTCGCGGTGCCGTAGCGCCCACTGGGCAAAACCTCGCTTTTGGTAGTCACCGATTCACCGCCACCGGCTAGTCCAAGGGTGATACTGCCAGCAATGGCGCGGGTACCAGAGTGGCTCCAGGTATTAAAATCGGTAGTGGTGGTCCAGGTTTTCGAAGCTGCCTTTGAAGAGGGAGCGAGGAGCGCCAGTATCAACGGTGCTATCACCAGACCCACGATCAGTGCGCCGATGCGAACTGGAGTCTTGTTGAATGCACGCTGGTAGGTACGAGTAATAGTGCGGGCAATCGCAGGAGCACTGATAGAATCTACCATGCGTATGTGTTTGATCATGATTGTTCTCTAGTCAATTATGCTCTTTTTGTCATTTCGAGCTGTGACGTTTGTTTGATCTGACACGTCATAAATAGAGCATATCACATCACGCGCTGGCCCAGATAGACATTAGCTAAAAACATCCGAATGTTCGGATGTTTTTAGCGGTAATACACATAGTATTGCATTCTTTTATATACCGGTCGGTTGATCGTCGTGCCCTTCGCCGGGAGCATGGTCGTGACCAGTGTGATCGTCGCCGTCAGGCATTACTGGAGCTGGTGCGGGTGGCAGCATAGCAGGAGCAGCCGGCGGAGTGGCTGGCATCGCGCCTCCCATTCCATCGCCTTGCATCGGCGCCTGCGGTGTGTTCATATCGTCCATCTAAAAATCACCACCTTTCGTTTTACTACCAGTATAGCCAAAACATCCCGCCCTTTCTAATTACATCTAATTGGACTGATTTGTCATATTGGTGTTATGAGGCTGATTTGACCGATCCGGCCACTTTGCCTACACTAATTGTATGGCCGATGAAAAAAAGTACGGGTATGGAAAGCGCCCAGTGTGGCAATGGGTAGTGATTTACTTGGTGGTAGCAGCAGTGCTCTACGGAGTGGTTTACTACTTCTATGCTAAGCGCAGCGGAAGCTCCTCGGGGAGCGGCAGTACCACCTCCTCACCGTATTAACTATTATTAGAGTTCGACGCTTAAAAAAGCGAGTTCTATTCGCTTTTTAGTAGTGGCGCAAATTTTTGCCGTAACTTGGCGATTTTTGGATCGATTATGGCCGTGCAATACGGTGCATTTGGATTGTCGTTGTAGTAGTTTTGATGGTATCCTTCGGCCTCGAAAAAGGCTTTGGCTGGCTCGATGGCCGTCACAATTGGCCCGGGGAAGATGTGCTGCTCGTCCAGCTCTTTTTTTATGCTTTGAGCGGCTTGAAGTTGCTCCGACGAATGGTAAAAAATAACCGAGCGGTACTGCGAGCCAACGTCCGCTCCCTGCCGATTCATGGTAGTTGGGTTATGGGTGGTAAAAAATACTTCGAGCAGCTGTTTGTAAGAGATTATTGACGGATCAAATGCTACTTGGGCTACTTCAACGTGACCACTGGCGCCGCTCGAAACTTGGTGGTAGTTCGGATGTTCAATCTCGCCACCCATGTATCCTGAAGTCACTTTTTCCACACCCTTAAGACGCTGAAATACCGCTTCACAGCACCAAAAACATCCGGCTCCAAACGTGGCTAGTTCTTTCATGTCGCCAGTATACCACAAACGATTATGTTCCGATCCACCGGTCGAACCAATGTGTCTAATTCGACCTATTTGACCTATCAAACAAATATCTCTAATCTATGTGCATGACAAAACAGCAGCACCAAATTGATGATCATTCTTTCACCACCACTCGGCTTGAAACGTTTTCCGATGCCGTCATTGGCATTGCGGCAACACTATTAATTTTAGAAATTCACGTGCCAGCCCTGCATGACCCAAGCAATCACGATATCGCCAAAGCGTTGTGGGATTTAGCACCAAAATTCATCGGTTTTGCGGTTAGTTTTGTCACTATCGCCATTTTTTGGGTCAATCATCATCACTTTATGCACTCGGTCAAGCGGGTTGATCGCGGGCTGCTGTGGTACAACAATTTTTTGCTGTTTTGGCTGGCCGGCATCCCCTTTGCGACCGCTTTTATTGGGGATTATCCGAAGCAAAGCATCGTCGTAGCCTTGTACGGGTTTGTGTTGATGATGGCGGCGCTTGCCTTTACCCTGATGATCCACCACGTATTTTTCCGGGCTCAGCTGATCCACGATCACGTCACACGGGAACTGCGGGAACGGGAATACGCCAGGGCGCGTCTTGGCATTGTGCTGTACGGTGCGTCGGTACTGCTGGCATTCGTGCATCCCTACATTTCACTCGCCATCTTCATCGCCCTGCCGCTGTACTACTTTTTACCTCGTCAGATTGATCAATAACATAAGACGGACCGGAGAATGTTCTCCGGCCCGTTACGTCGTACTGCATTGTAGCAAACGCCTGTTCAACTGTACTATCTAAGCTGAACTGATTTCGGCCGAGTGTCTTATAGGGACTGGGATCCCGCGTGCTACCCCGCGCACCGACCGCCCCCGTGCTCCAGTTGATAGTATGATGCTATTTAACCATAATCACCCAAAAATTACAAGGCTGTGTTGAGGAGATATACATTAAAATGTATAAAAATAAGGCCGTGAGATGTTATATTCTCCCGGCCGAGCGACCCCGACGTACCACTAGTCTGCATCACTTTCACGCCTGGATGGCTTAAGCAGCGCAATACGATAGTACTGACTGCACCACCAAATTCCTGAATCTGGATGAGATTCCTCCAGCTCTGGGACCCCGCTCCAAACCTGATCGGGACGCTCCGCAGTTGGGCGCGCCTTGCCTTTTATCTGACGCGCAACGTACAGCTGAGCGTCCTGCGGGCTTTCGAAGGTACCAACGTAGTCAACAGGATTGTTATCGGCCAATCGGATGGCAATAAACTGCGCCATTTGACTCCCCCTAAATCATCGACGTTACCCGAATTATACATGAAATATTAATAATGTCAAGCAATGAGGTGCCGTTGAAGCTCTACTTGTGCTTGTTCGCCCTGTCGAATACAACCGGACCAACCGGTTGTCCATGTTGCAGGTCATATAGCTCATCGTCCGCCCAATACACCTTGAGGCTGGTCATTGAGTCACCGAAGATCAGGCAACTCAGATTAACCGGCAGCGCAAGAAACAGTGACGCGACTATATCGCGGCAGTATCTCGGAACGCCAACAAATGCGAGCGCTCCTGACACACTGACCATTGGCGGTGGAATTGCATCAAGTATTGCTTGCGTATCCTGCATCCTCTTATGCTGATCAATAGGCCCAAAGGTCAGTTGGATGCCCGAGAATTGTAGCACCGTCACGTCCTGAACTGCGCCGGTGCCAAGATTGATAAAACCGTCTTTCGCATCCATTTTGATGGTGCCTTCTGCCATATCAAGCTCCTTATCACAATGCAGCATGCAAGCCCTGACTCTTCACCGGCATATACCGGCGCTTCAGCCCTCTCGCATCAGAGGAAATTGTTAAAGAGTCTATCTTGATTATAGTTTATAGCACAAAATACCGCATTATGCAACAATTTGCATATTGGAATTTTGTACTCTACAGTATATATAAGGATGAGTAGATGATGTACTTACCGACAAATTTGAGATTTTAAAGGGGTCGCAACACATTTGCGGCTTTTTTAGACCATCATCACTCACCTAGTACTTTTGAAACGAGGGCTGGCATATGAAGAACGTGCCTCACTTCACGCTTTCCACCCCACGGTTCCCGTTGTGCTGCGGTGGCGGCAACTGTCCCAAATTGATCGGGTTCATTTTGCATCGAGCGGTTGAGCATGGCCCAATTGCGGCCCTGACAATCGCCTGCGAAACCGGCCGCTGCGGCAGATTGGATCAACCCGAGCCGCCCAAACCAGACACACGCCTTTCATAAGGCATCACGCATAACCGGCGGGGATCTAACACTCCCTGCCTTATTCTTTGTCCCTGCCCGCTCGCAAATCCCTCCCAAAAAGCGTATGATGAGCTTAATTTAGCTCAAAGATACTAGATAATTATGCCAACTAATAATCGAAAACAACTTCACGAAAGACTGTGGTCGGCTGCGGTGCAGCTTCGAGCAAATTCAGGACTAAAGCTCAATGAAATCTCTGAACCCATTTTAGGTTTGATATTTCTTAAATTTGCCGACGTACGTTTTAAGCGTGCCAAAGAAGTAATTGAATCCGAGCGACAGAGCAACCTACTGCATACCAGGCAAGCTCCTATTTCTCCAGATCACTACAAATCAAAAGGCGTTTTGTTCATACCAGAAAACGCCACCTATTCGCATCTTATGAGTCTGCCGGAGAGTGAAGATATTGGCAAAGCTATCAATACCGCTATGCAAGAAATTGAAGCGTCTAATTCCGATCTTGCTGGCGTTTTACCACAAGACTATGCCTCCTTGCACAAAATTCCGGGTGAAAATAGTCACATCCTGATTACCCTGCTCAAAAACTTTAATCAAATCCCCGATGATATTGAGGGGGATGCCTTTGGTGAAATTTACGAATATTTTCTGGGAGAATTTGCCAGAGCCGAAGGCGCAAAAGGCGGGGAGTTCTTTACGCCCCAGTCTATAGTTAAATTGCTAGTAGAAATTATTGAACCGTATCATGGACGCATCCTAGACCCAGCTTGTGGCAGTGGCGGGATGTTTGTACAGTCCGCCAATTTTGTCAAATCGCATTCGGAGAAGAAATCGCAAGTCATGAATGAGGTGGCGCTTTACGGTCAAGAAAAAGGCAGTAGCAACATCCGTACCGCCAAAATGAACCTGGCTATTCACGGGTTATCCGGCAAGATTACTGAAGTTAACTCCTTTTATACCGATTCGTTTAATAGCATCGGTGCATTTGACTTTGTACTGGCTAATCCACCATTTAACGTCAAAGGCAAAGACAAGAACAAGCAGATCGTCATTGACCCAGCCAAAATAAAGGGCGATCCGCGTTATTATCTTGGGCTTCCTATTACCGGCAAGGGTGAAATTTCGAACGCCAATTATCTCTGGATGCAGATGTTCATCAGTGCTTTAAATCCTCAGGGCCGAGCTGGTTTTGTCATGGCTAATTCAGCCAGTGATGCCGGCAATGCCGAAAGGGTCATCAGGACGAAGATGATTAACGCGGGGATGGTGGACGCTATTGTTTCAGTGGGCACCAATATGTTCATGAACGCCACTCTGTCCTGCACCCTTTGGTTTTTTGATAAGCGAAAACAAGGATCTGATCGGCAGAATAAGGTCCTGTTTATCAACGCTCAGGATATTTTTACCCCAATTGATCGTGCTCATAGTGAATGGACGGAGAAACAGATCCAAGAAATTGCCGATATTGTCAGGCGCTATCGCGAAGAAGAAAACGAAGAGCCTTACACAGACATTAAGGGTAGATGTAAGGTGGCAACGCTTGATGAAATACGGGCCAACGATCACTCACTCAATCCTGGCCGTTATGTAGAGATTGTTGAAAAAGAAATCAGCAATGTTGATTTTGAAGCTCGCATGAAAGAATTAATGAGTGAGTTTACCGGCTTAACCACGGAAGCGCACGAGCTGGAAAAGAAAATTAAAGAGGATTGGAAGAAAATATGAAAAAAATTATTACTAAAGGAATCAAAGTTTATACATTCCAACACAACGAATCAGATTATATCTCGTTAACTGATATTGCTCGTTACAAAGATATAGAGCGAACAGACTATATTATTCAAAACTGGATGAGAAACAGAGACACGATTGAATTCATGGGCATTTGGGAGCAGATCAATAACCCAAATTTTAAACCCATCGAATTCGATGGGTTAAGAAAAGACGCGGGGTTGAACAGCTTTTCGCTAACTCCTAAAAGATGGATATCGTCAGTCAACGCAATTGGCGTTATTGCCAAATCTGGCAGATACGGCGGAGGCACGTTCGCCCACAAAGATATAGCATTTGAGTTTGCCTCATGGATAAGTGCTGAATTCAAGCTTTACCTTATCAAAGAATTTCAGCGACTTAAAACTGAAGAAGGCGAGCGGCTCTCTTTGGGATGGGATGTGAAACGACAGCTCACAAAAATTAATTATCGTATCCACACAGACTCGATCAAAAAGAATTTAATTCCGCAATCTGTTACGATAAATCAAGCCAAAATTGTCTATGCGTCTGAAGCAGATATTCTCAATATCGCGCTCTTTGGGATGGCTGCTAAGGATTGGCGCTTGAAGAATAAAGGTAAGGAAGGCAATATTAGAGATTACTGCGATGTTACACAGCTAGTAGTATTGGCCAACCTAGAGGGTATTAATGCTGAACTCATTCGACAAGGATTACCTCAAGATGCACGGCTACTAAAACTCAATGAAATTGCTATTTTGCAAATGAAAGCCTTGGTTGGCAATCCATCAGTGAAGAAGCTTACTGAGCTGGAAAAAAGCGGCAGGGAAGAAACATAGCATGAGGAATCTTGGAATATCAACAAATTATCGTATTTTGTTGGTATTACCACCAGCAATACCAACAAATCAAAAAATAACTAACGACGCGTTCCGGGCGGCAAGAGCAAAGAAGTAACTATGGCGACTTTTCAAAAGGTAAAATTGGGAACTCTACTTGAGAATAAATACATACTGGCGATTCAAGATGGAAACCACGGAGACATTCACCCAGCGGCCAGTGACTATATCGTGGATGGAGATAAAATTCCATTTATCATGGCGAATAATATTCGCGAAAACAGAGTCGATCTTGAGAATTGTAAATTTATCTCAAAAAAACTTGCAGATAATTTGAGAATCGGTTTTGCGATATCAGGCGATGTGTTAATTACCCACAAAGGGACTGTCGGTGAAGTAGCGATCGTGCCAAAGACAAAATACCCTTATATTATGCTTACACCGCAGGTAACTTATTATCGAGTAGATAGAGATAGGCTAAATCCACAATTCTTATCTAGCTATTTTAGATCGCATAAATTTCAGTCTAAGTTAAAGAACTTTAATGCGCAGTCAACCCGTGCATATTTAGGCATAACAGCTCAAAAAGAACTCGAAATTGAACTCCCTGATTTGCAAACTCAAACCCGCATTGCCTCAGTCCTTTCGGCATACGATGAGCTGATCGAAAACAACGAAAAGCGCATTAAGGCACTCGAAGAAATGGCACAGCTTCTCTATACCGAGTGGTTTGTAAAATTCAAATTCCCCGGACATGAAAAAGTGCAGATGATTGATAGCGGTACCCAATTCGGCCTGATTCCGGAAGGGTGGAAGGTTGGAGAAATTAGTAATCTCGTAGATGTTATCTCAGGATTTCCGTTTAGGGGCTCTACGTACCAGAAAAGTGGAAAGTACAAAATAGTTACAATTAAGAATGTTCATGACGGAGAATTTGTCTTAAACTTTGATTCGTTTATTGATCAATTACCTGCAAAATTACCGGCAACGTGCATTCTAAAAAGAGGCGATATCCTACTTTCATTGACTGGAAATGTTGGGCGCATCTGTCTTGTATACGGCACGAATCATGTACTAAATCAGCGAGTCGCAAAGCTCGATCCAGTAAATACAAACAAAAGAGAGTATGTCTATTTATTGTT
>CAZLPY010000033.1:0-11097 GCA_964561525.1 uncultured Candidatus Saccharibacteria bacterium
CGCCACCGCTCACATCGAGATTGCCCAAGGTCGGTTGCAAGGCTTGAACTGGAGGGTCGCAATAGTTGGTTGGCCATCCGGTGTTATTAAACTGAGCTGCTCGAACTTTGATTAAGCCGCCGCCGCCGCCGCCCGGCGCAGCGCAATATATTGGGGCGGTAGCGTAGCACCATGGCGTGACTGCCCCACCCTTTGCATATAGGTGCGATAGACCGTCGAGAGTAATGTTACCAGTAACGCTCAAGTTCAGTACCCCGCCGCCGCCGCCTCCATCTCCTTGTGGGCTATCTTGGCCACTGGCTGACACGGTACCACTGGTAATGGTCATGTTGCCGCCAGCTTGCATAAACATATAACCGCCGCCGTTTCCTGCTGCAGAGCGCGAGAATTGAAAATCCGGTCCATCCCCTCCGGCTGCACCACCACCACCCATGCCACCGGCGGTAGTATTAAAATCGTATTGTAAATAATTGCCTCGGTATGAGGAGCCATTAAACGATAAATCATTGCTAGAATCGGCAAATGCTCCATTCGCAGACACGCCACCACCCAAGCCTTGAAACCCTGCTCCACCGTGTCCAGGTGCAATGATATTACGATGCCATGCTTGCGGAAGACGATTGGTCCCGTCGGTGGTGTAGGCCGCCGCACCATACCCGATGGCCCCTCCACCGCCACCGCCAACACCGGCAGCGTTGTGAAATTTCCCAGCCCGGCTACCACCACCACTATTTCCACTGACCCAATCAGTCGCTGGGGCCGCACTTGGACTGAGGAGGTCCTGACGAGTCCCAGGGCTTGTTAGTCCAAGACCGCCAATGCCACTAATACCTAAGTTTTCATCACCACTGAGGGAATTATCGTTTGCGGATCGTCCGCCAGGTAGGCCATCGCTGGTAGACGTAATGGTCCCACCAGCCACAGTAATATCCCCCGTTGTGGTCAGTCGGAGTCCCGCAGCGTTCGCCGAAGTCCGGCCTTGTGTTTGCAATTTATCGTTTTGCAGATAAGCGTAGGTAGAGTTTCCCATGTTTATTCCTAACATACTGGCTAAGCTGTCATCGCGATTGGTGTTCGAAAAAGGATTGCCAGCAGTGGTACTGTTCGGATCGTTCCATAAAAAGTCAAAATTATCGTTGTTCACCTTCCCAAAGCCGCTAAATGTGCCGGCACCGCTGACATCGGTGATGGGGAAGAAGTGATAGGTAGGGTTTTGACTAAAGTCGCGCTTCGCTAAAGCATTGCCACTTTGGCCAGTCGAAAACTCAAATCGCATCATCCCTGGCTTAGTCGTATCAACGGTTCCAAACGTTGAACTGCTTAACTTTGGCCCGTAAATTATTGAGGTAGATAGCGGTCCAGAGACGCCATTGTCACTGAATTGTAGCTGTAGTTGTTCTGAACTGGTGATGGCCCAAAAACTAATACGGATAGGAATGTAAAAGGTCCCGACGGTACGCGAAAAGTCCCAGATCGTCGTACCAATGGGACTGGCTTGTGTTACTTGATTCCGAATCGTCCCGTTGGCCACCGCACTGCCATTACAGGACTGCGTCACTCCACACCAACTTGGATCAAAGCTGCTCGTGACGCCATTATTATTATAAAAGGTATTGGGGCCTGTAGGATTCGTATTACCATCAAACGCGGAAGCGCTATCAATTGATGACCCGTCACTCCCCACTTCAATAGCTACAGCGTCATTAACGTTCTGGGGCCATAACGTGTAGCGATGTCCACCTTGCATCTTCACAAAACCGGTCCAGCGGGCAGCCCAATAATCCGAGCGTGACGGATAGATAAATGCGTTCCCGTTTACGTCAGCGGGAGCCGCACTTAGAGTGCCTCCACTCTGGACGTTGATTGATTTGAAAGTGGGACTCCCCACCATCCACAACTGTCCACTATTACTGACCACTACATCAACGCCGGTCGAAACAAAGCACAATTTGCCATGAAAATTTGAGGTGTTGTTGCCGTTGGTTTGATCGGTGATAGCTGAGGCAGCTCCCGCCGTTAACGGGTACAAACAATACGAACCGGCGGCCGACCCTGCAACATCGGGCATCACCACAAAGCGATCACTCCCATTATTTCCATCAATCGTAAGTGCTGAGTCTGTCAAGGTAGCCGACGTTGCCGCATGGGCTTTTTTGATGAATGATCCGTTATTGCCGTAGTAAAAAACCACTCCACCAACCGTTGCAATAATCGTAATGATCGAAACATACCGAGAAACATGCATGCTACGAGCTCGCCACCACAGGGTGTGTACCGATGCTTTTAGCGAAGAAAGTGCGTTGTTCATGCCCGAAAGCCCTCCCTAAAATCACAGCTAATGCTTACCTTCTAGTATACGGTGAACTAGTAGTAGTTTGTCAATGAATTTCTTTGAACTGCCAAATTAGGGTACACTAACGTACGATGTTTATGATCTTGATATTTTTTTTACTACTGAGTGCACTGATCCTCTTTTACTATGTGCAGCAATTAGTTTCGATTCTGAACGGCTCACCGTTTATTAGTAGCGGTAAAGGTGACGTACGGCAGATGATCAAGCTTGCGGAGCTGAAACCAACCGATGTAGTGTACGATCTTGGCTCTGGCGATGGTCGGATTTTGTTTGCAGCGGGCGGCTTGTGTCGTCGAGCGATCGGAGTTGAGATCAACATGTGGGCAACGGCTATCACTAAACTTAAAATTTTTGTAACCGGTACGAAAAATATCCAGGTAATCCGTCGATCTTTTTTTAATGTCCCGCTTCACGACGCCAATGTAATTTTTGTGTATCTCCTGCCGGGAATGATGCATCGACTCGAAAAAAAGCTCTTGTCCGAACTGAAGCCCGGCACTCGTATTATTAGCAAAGGCTTTCCATTTCGCGGCTGGAAGGCGCGACACACGGCAGATGGATTGTATTTGTACGTCATTCCAGCCAAAAAATGACTAATTCCTAATTTCTAATGCCTAATTAAATCCTAATTTTCAAATGACCAGTTGAGGCGCTAGACATTTGGACATTCTTTAGAAATTAGTCATTCATCATTCGTCATCTTCGCTTCCACCTCGCTCTACTTACCATGCCTCAAAAATTGCTTTACTATTAAAGTATGGGCAATAGACACGAAGATTTGATTGAAAAAATGGTTGAAGCGCCGGCAGTGGCGCTTGAAAAAACAGTTGATGCATCCAAAACCTTGGGTCAAAAATTACACGTTGGTTCCTCATTAAACGAAGCGCGCACCTACTGGCAAAAACTGGGGCCAGGCTTAACTACTGGGGCTGCCGATGACGACCCATCGGGCATCGGTACTTACTCACAGACGGGCGCAACGTACGGATTTCAACTGCTATGGCTTGCTTTATTTACCTTTCCCTTAATGGCTATTGTGCAGGAAATGTGTGCCCGCATTGGCATTGTGACCGGCAAAGGCCTAGCGGCAAACATTCGCGCGCATTTTCCACGACCAGTGCTTTACATCACCACAATTTTATTATTCGCTGCCAACACCTTTAACATTGGAGCTGATTTAGGTGCAATGGCTAAGGCTAGTCAATTAATTAGACCACAGACCTCATTTACGCTGTTGATGATTGGGCTGGCCGGGGTAAGCCTAGCTTTGCAAATATTTGTACCGTACCAAAAATACGCTCATTACCTGAAATGGCTGGCGCTCATCTTGCTAACCTACATTTTTTCGGCTTTAAGCATTCACCTAAACTGGCACGAAATTGCCCGTGCCACAATCATTCCAGCTGTAAGATTTTCCAAAGACCAGCTCCTCTTGATTTGTGCTATTTTAGGCACCACCATTTCACCCTACTTGTTTTTTTGGCAAACTTCGCAAGAGGTTGAGGAGGAAATATTAGAGGGTAAAACCACCATCGCCGAACGCCAAGCTGTCACCTCCGATAGCGATATTAAAAATATGCGCTTCGATGTATGGTCCGGCATGTTCGTGTCAAATTTGGTGATGTTTTTCATTATTGCGGCGTGCGCCGCTACCTTAAATGCCTATGGCATCACCACCATCACTACCGCCGCCGATGCTGCGCAGGCGCTTCGCCCGATCGCCGGCGAAAGTGCTTACTTGCTGTTCGCGCTCGGTATTATTGGTACCGGCATGTTGGCGGTGCCGATTTTGGCCGGCTCGGCCTCCTACGCCATCGCTGAAAGTTTTGGCTGGAAGCAAGGCTTGTATCGCAATCTACGCAACGCCTATGCATTTTACGGGGTAATTATTATTTCAGTAGCGATCGGTTTTGCCATGAATTTTAGCGGGCTTGACCCGATCAAAGCGCTTATTTACTCTGCCGTGGCCAATGGTTTTGTAGCACCACTCGTACTTATTTTAATTGTACTGATTAGCGCAAACCGAAAAATTATGGGTGCTCGCACCAATCACCCCTTTACAACTGCCTTAGGCTGGATCGTTACGGTACTGATGATTGTATCTGGCCTGGCCGTACTTATTTCACTTTTTTAGAGCACTTTTTACAGCTGTCACAATTGCAGCGGTATCAATGCGGTATTTTTTCAGTAAATCTTCCGGTTGGCCTGAGCGCGGCATTTCATACACAGCGAGCTTGGTGACGTGCGGTTTTAGACCAGTAAATTCGGCAAATGCGTTTAAGACGGCATCTCCCAGTCCCCCTTCGGGCCAATGATCCTCGATGGTGATCAGATAAGGGGTCGCGCTAGCCGCTTGATGCAGCGTTTCAACATCAATTGGTTTGACTGAATAGGCATCAATTACTCGCGCCACAATGCCGATTTTTTTAAGCTCCATGTAAGCTTGCAGAGCTTGGTGCACGCAGATGCCGGTTGCCACAATCGTCACTTGGTCTTTTGGTGATGATTGTAAAACGGAGGAGCCGCCGATCTTAAATTGATCGTCTTCTTTATAGAGCAGCGGGACATCGGCTCGCGTAGCCCGCAAGTATCCAATTCCGCGAAAATTGCATATTGCAGCGGTCAAGGCAGCCGCGCTCACGCCATCTGAAGGTGACAACACCACACTGCCATGTACTGCCCGCATCATCGCCATATCCTCCAAACCCATCTGCGATGGCCCATCTTGACCAATCGACACCCCCACGTGGGTACCAATTAAGGTGATGTGCGACTGGGATACTGCTGCCATACGAATGTGATCGTAGGCCCGAGTAAAAAATGCCGCGAAGGTGGCCACGACCGGCCGCAAATGCACACTGGACAGTCCGACTCCGAGCGAAACCATCAACTGCTCGGCGATGTAGCTTTGAATAAACTGATCAGGAGTGTGCTCCTTTACTAATTCCGTAAACGTCGAGTTGCCAACGTCCCCATCAATCACTACCACACTACTATCGGCCTGTGCTATCTGCGCCAGAGCTTGCCCAACAGCCCGGCGCACTGAAATTTGAGAGCTCGGAACTTGTGGTATTGCGAGATCGGCCGGTGCGGAAGGCATGAGTAATGCGTGCGGCTTGGCAATGATAATCGGCTTTGTCGATCCAACATCACCAAGCTCCAGCACCGCCCGATCAAAATCCTGCGTTGACAAAGCTTTACCGTGCCAGCTTGGCACATCTTCCAAAAAAGACACCCCCCTACCCTTGATCGTTTTAGCGACGATTGCCACCGGATTCTTCGCCTCTCTTGCATGTGACAATGCTTGATTAATTTCTGTTAGATTATGTCCGTCAATTTGTAATACTTCCCACCCAAACGCTGCAATGCGCTCCGCATATATCTCTAGGTGATGCTCGTAGGCGGTCGGACCGGTTTGACCAAGCCGATTACCATCAATAATGGCGGTGAGATTAGCTAAATTATGCTTGCTGGCGTAGGCTAGACTTTCCCACACGGCCCCTTCGGCCATTTCACCATCGCCTAACAACACCCACGTGCGAGCGTTTGAACCATGGCGACGCAGCCCCTCAGCAATGCCAACACTAAACCCAAGTCCCATGCCAAGTGAACCGGTGGAAACTAAGGTGTGGGCAAAACGGGGGGTGGGATGACCTTCTAAGGTGCTTTCGATCTGGCGATAGCCCATCAGATCCGCAGCATCAAGTACCCCCAGTGCCTCCCACAACGCGTAGTACAACGGGCTAGCATGGCCTTTGGAAAAAATAAGGCGATCGTTGTGCAGGTTTTCCGGATGCTTAACGTCGTAACAAAAGTACTTTGCTAGAAGCACTGCCGTAATGTCTGCGGCTGAAAGTGATGAGGTAGGATGACCCGACCCGGCTTGGGTTGACATGCGCAGGCTCCAGTATCGCAGGCGTTTGGCCAACTGTTCTATTTCCTGAATGCTCATATTGAATGCTCCTAATACATTCATAGTCTACCCCAAGTTCTTAAAAATCCAAATTGGCATTTTACACCATATTTGCCCGCCGACTCTTGACATATATGCTCTGTTGCTCTACAATCCCTAATGGTCTTCCGAAATTCGGAAGGCTTAAGTGTTTTAAGAGCCTGTTTAGAATCTCATGCCAAGATAACTCGTTTCCAGACTGAAGCGAAAACCATGAAGACCGACGAATCATACTCAAGGTATGATGAGAAGGAATGAGTGGTTTGCAAGCCAGGCTGGAAATGAGAGAGCTGGCAAGCGGACTGGTTTTCTGTCTGTATTCTGCGGTGAGATTCTAAACAGGCTCTACGGGGGGGCACTTACACATTTCAAGGAGTGCCTTATTTGTACGTCCACGTACGCTCGGCTTCTGGTTATTATCGCCATCCTTCTCTTGCCCTTCCATAAAGCCGACGTAATTCACGCACAAGTTACTGATAAAGCTCCGAACCCAGCTTGCGAATTTCAACTCAATACCTTAAAGCCTGGTGTTTTTTGCGTCTCTCAACGCCTAGAGTTCAAACCAGGCGATTCGAATAGCACGCTTGAACAAAAAAAGCGCGATGAAGAGCTGCAAAATGAGCGTGAGCTTGCCTATCGCAGACGAAAAATCGGTGGCGCGGTGTCAACGGTGGTTGATAGTGCTGCAACCGCTATCAAACTCTATCCGTACTCTGGCCAATGTGTGCCATTTGCCCGGGCCATTACCGGCATTCAAATCTCCGGTGCAGCCCGCAGTGTGCCAGTGACCTCCCGCACCCCAGCCGTTGGCTCAATTGTGATCACCTATGAAAGCTCGGCTGGTCACGCTGCCGTTGTAACCGCAGTGCATGATGATATTATTCATGTCCTCGAAGGCAATTACTTTCACGGTTGGGCCTCTGAGCGTGACATCCCTATCCGATCCACCGCCATCAAAGGCTATGTTCTGCCGAATTCATGAAAACATGAGAGCGCCGATCTAACTAAACTTCATCCATTCATTATTCTTAACGAAGTTTTTGTAGTACTGACTAGCCTGCGGCTTCATCGCACCATAATATTTACTGTTTAAGCTGTCCTTGCCGTAGGGATGATCGGCGTGTCCCGAAAGCGGCGAAAACGACACTTGCGCAATGGGCATTTTGTAATAGAGCTTAATCGGTAAGTTAGCGATGTTATGCAGCTCAAGCGTGATCTTGAGTCGATTGCCTGGATCGATGTAGCCGGCAGTGGCGTGGATAATTAAGCCGATGCGACCAAGAGATGATTTGCCCTCAATGCGGCACACCATATTGTCAGCCACACCAACTATTTCATAGGTCATTCCGAGCGCAAACTCGCCTGGATGTAGGATGAATTGCCGCTTTTCATCAATGGAAATTTGCTCCATCATGTCGTCAATCGGCTCTCTTGGATCAATACACACATGGGCATCATTCTTAAATACCAAAAAATCGGCACCTAGATGCACATCTACACTGGCTGGCTGAACAGAATTAGGAAACAGCGGCTCCACCGAGATAATGCCGTCCTTCAGCCCTTGTTTAATGTCATGGTCAGATAAAATCATAAAACTCCCGCTAGTTGCTTCTTTGAGTACTATGCCGCATCAGTTGCAGATTGTCTAGCTGCCTAATTCATCCAAGGCTAGTTTTGCGTAATATGCTATGTTTGGGGCTAGATTATATTGAGGTTCGTCAAGTTCATCCTTGCTGAACCAATGCCATTGATCACTCACGTCATGGCCGGAAGGGTCCACCTTATCTGAAGGTGATGTAGCAAAAAAGACCAACGTTACGTGCTCATGGGTCGAACTAACCTTATGGCGGTTCAACGCCACCGGTGGAATTAACTCAGTGTAATCCGCTTGTTGACCGAGGTAATGCTGCCTCTTATCATTTATTGTAATGTCCAAACCGACTTCCTCTTTGACTTCCCGGCTAGCAGCCTGATTGGGATCCTCATCGAGCTCGATGTGACCTCCAACACTCAGCCAGATACCAAATTTATCGTGCACGCGCAGCAGCACTTTGTTGCGGTACACTATGAATACTTCCACCGTAAAATCTATCTTGTCGTGAATATGTGGCATTGATAAAATAGCCTAATGAGAACCGTGCGCCATTTCAATCTTGCGTACCCGCTTTTTCAAATTATCGACGTCGCGCGCTACAGCCGTAACATCCTGTGATTCGGTCACAAATAACCGATCGATCTTCGCTTCAACTCGTGCTAGGTCCGCCCTAAATGCGGCCTTCATGTCGAAAGTCATCACAGATCGAAATTCTTCAAACATCTGTCGTAACTGACCTAACTCTTCTTCGTCAAACGCCATTTCAATCCTTATTACCGTATTTCGATTTTAGCTAAAGACTCATTGCGATACAAGACTATTTCAATGACCAAAAACAGCTCCGCGGATGAGCTGCTTTTGATATTTTTGTTTGGCAGGGGCGGAAGGAATCGGACCCTCGTTCCTGGTTTTGGAGACCAGCGTCCTACCACTGAACGACGCCCCTTTGTCATGAATCACGAAACTTATAGCACAGCTCATTCTCTTGTGTTTCATGGTTGCGACTGCTAAGGAGCAACTAATGAACGCAGTGAGTATGCTCCATGCTACATGATCCATGAATCTTTACTTCTTCTCTTTATGTAAAGTACGCTTTTTGTCCACTTTGCAGTACTTCATTAACTGCAAGCGCTCGGGCGTATTGGTGCTGTTGCGCTCCGTATGCACATTGCTTAAACCACACACTTCACATACCAAGGTTACCATTTTTCGGGCTTCTTTTTTAGCCATTGTGTTACTCCTACTTTCTTAACTGATTGATAATTTGGTCTAATTGCAGATGTAAATGCTGCTCATTACTACTATTATCGACATGAAACTGTGCTCGCTTCATGCAATCTGCAATCGATTGCTTTGTCGGATCGTCGGAATGCGCCTCGCGATCCTCTTTTGCTTTCATCTGCTCGAGCGTGATTGGATCACCAGTCTTGGCGCGGTCAATCAAACGCTTAAATCGTACCTCAAGCGGTGCTTCAACAGCGATGAGGTGAAAATTTGGTTGTGATTCCAACAGGGCAAGCTCCGAAAGGTTTCGAATCCCCTCAATCACCACGTTTTGATCTGGAATGATTGAATCGAGAATCTTTTTGGACCAATACGCCGGGCCAAACTGCTGCCGCTGCCGATTGCCGTGCTCAAATTCAGTATCACGACCAAGCGGCGTTCCAATCTCAGTCAGCTCAGCTCGAATCATATCGCCATACGATCTCTGCGCAAATTGATGCTTCGATTGTAAATATTGCGCTGCCTCGTTTTTACCCGATGCTAATAAGCCGGTAATGCCGATAATCATTGCTACTTCTCCAACATTGTTGCTCGTTCATTACTCGCAAAAATGTGATTGCGCTATCGAGCAATGCTGTTCGAATGTGTCCTGTGGTTACTCACATTGTTCGCAACATATTCGCTAAAGCTCGTTGGTTACTCACATTGTTCGCAACCATCATTGCTACTTCTCCACTATTGTTACCAGACTACTTGGCAACAGTTAACAATTAACATATTAACGGTTAACTGTTTTTGGTTAATAGTTTGCCGCCACAAGCGGCATGGAGCCCATGAGGAGGATCGAACTCCTGACCTCATTCTTACCAAGAATGTGCTCTACCAACTGAGCTACATGGGCGAGTGAAACGAGACCATGAAAGTAGGTACAATACTTGCGAACTCTCGTGAGCAATTATGCCCGAACCGCGAATGCATGTGAAGCGGTTATGTACCGTTAAGCTTTACATGGGCGAAAATCGCGTGGTGACTCCGAAGCTTGCCGTTTCAAGGCGAGCTTTCGGCGCAGGAAGTCAGATCTTTTACTAAAGGCTGACTACGAGCGGGAAAGTCGCCAGAATAGGTCAAGCGAGGATCACTAGCATCTTTCGCAACCAGCTACTTAAGTCGGACGCAGTAGATGCTAGCAATTCTTCGCATCAGGTTTGCGGCTCTCTCTTGCTTTTCGCAACGAGCGCGCGCAAACCCGGCTCGAAGTTGCCACGCGATTTTTGGTGCTGGGGGAGGGATTCGAACCCCCGAAGCCACAAGGGCGTCAGATTTACAGTCTGATGTGATAGACCAACTCCACCACCCCAGCATACAAAGAAAATAAAATATCAAAAATCGAGTGTAAAAATGCAATTTCAGTTTCTTTTATATTTTATTTTTAATTTTTAAGATGCTTGGTGGAGCCGATGGTTATGTAATAACTACGGCGACTTATGGAGCCGATGGTTGCGAACGGAGTGAGGAACGACGGCAAAATGTACATGGAGCCGATGAGAGGGATCGAACCCCCGACCGTCACTTTACAAAAGTGCTGCTCTACCAACTGAGCTACATCGGCCCGCTCAAAACCTCTGCTATACTTTACCAGATTCGTGAGTGTGCGTCAATTTAATCACTCGTGCTTTCCTGACAGTTTTTTGATACAGTATGGTCACATGAAAGGCTTGAGTGGAAAAATCACCTAAAGTCCCCTGGAACAGCACTCAATCACTGCTGATCACCGCTCCGAATGATCAGTGGGACGCGCTGGTACTTCAAGCCTGTACGGAGTTGCAGGTATCGCGCTTTGATTTGATCCAAATCGGCAACGAAAAAGGTGTTACCATCGCCGAGATGCGCGATTTAATGAGCGAAAGTGGCAAAAAACCGAGTCAGGGCGGCCATCGTCTGTCTGTAGTGCGTTATATAGATCGCGCCACCGAG
>CAZLPY010000034.1:0-10534 GCA_964561525.1 uncultured Candidatus Saccharibacteria bacterium
AAACTTTTATTATGATCAAAATTTTTATTCTATGCTGGTCAATTTTAGCCAACACCCTTGGCCTATCACACGTTGCCTCCGCAATCGAAAAACCGCTGACCAAGCCAGCACAAGTCGCCGAGGCCAGTAACGCGGGCGATTACGTGGTGGCCCAGTTACCTATTCCGCTCACGGTGGTTCAACTGAAAACCAACGCCCAGCCCGATGTTAACGCCTATGCGTATATTGCCTACGACGCAAGCAGTGGCACTGTGCTGGCAAATAAAAATGGCTACGCTGCCCGCCCGATTGCAAGCACCGCAAAATTAATGACTGCGCTGTTGACGGTGGAACAAAATAAGCTTGAAGATTACGTTACTGTTTCTCATACTGCCGCTTTTCACCCCGGATCAACCATGGCTCTGCGCGAAGGGGAAATAATTTCAGTCAAAAATTTGCTGTACGGTCTGCTGCTAAATTCGGGGAATGATGCCGCAACCGCCTTGGCGGAACATCTTGGCGGAACAGACCAATTTGTGGCACAAATGAATGCAAAGGCAACCACCCTCAGCCTCATGCATAGCCATTTTGCTGAAGCCTCTGGTTACGATGAGGACAACACAGTGATGTCTCCATTTGATCTAGCCAAACTGATGAAAGTGGTGATTGCAAACGATACTATAAAATCAATAATGCAAACCAAAGATATTACAGTCAGTGATCAATCTGGCAAAATCACCCACTATCTTACGTCGTCTGACCGTTTAGTCAAAAACGACTATCCAGGCATTTTGGGTGGCAAAACGGGCACTGGCACCTTTGAAAAAGATAAAGCCGGACATGTGTTAGTGGCGGCTGCACAGCAAAATAATCATCTCATCATCACCGTTGTTGCTAACACCTATCTCAATTCACCCGATGCCTCCGCCAATGAAACGAAAAAACTATTCGATTTTGTGTTCGCAAACCTATAACGAGAGTATCTTGGTAGATAACTTTGCCACAATTTACCTAGTCAGACACGGCCAAACCGAATGGAATGTAGCTCATATAACTCAAGGTCAGATGGATTCTGCTCTGACCAAAGAGGGGGAGCAGCAAGTTAAAGATTTAGCTCGCCAACTGAAGCATGTGCATTTTGATGCGATATTTACTTCCGATCTTGGTCGTGCAAAACGCTCCGCAGATATTATCAATCAAGAGCACCAAGTGGCTATCATCGCCACCCAATTGTTACGCGAACGAGCGTTTGGGCCACTGGAGGGTAGGAAATCTTCAGAATATAGAGCTGAGCTCCGATACAGAATCGCAAAAATTGAAAAGATGACTGAAGCGGAACGATTTAGCGCAAAATTAGTTCCCGAAATGGAAAGTGACGCTGAACTGGTGAGCCGATTTATTACCTACGTACGCGAGATCGCTATCGCTTATGCCGGGAAAACGGTTTTGATGGTCACTCATGGTGGTATTGTACGCACATTTTTAGCTCATCTTGGATTTGCAAAACAGTCAGAATTGCCCGGTGGATCATTTTCGAACGCCGGATACATTAAATTTCAGACCGATGGCGTTGAATTTATGCTCGATGAAGTAGTCGGAGTAAAAAAGAAAACCGCAGTTAGTATGAAATGAGATTCGAAAATCTACCAAAAAGACCGGCCAGAAATCTAAGCCAGTTTTTGCGGATGTTTTTCGAGTTCCACTAGAGCATTTTCGGCAGCCTTAATTTGTCCAGCTTGCTTTGACGACCCAGTGCCCAGAGCCAGCTTGTTTTCAGATAAATATACGGCCACCGTGAAGGTTTTGTTATGATCGGGGCCTTCCTCCGAAAGTACCTGATACGTCGGAGTCACTCCAATTTTATCTTGTGTAAGTTCTTGTAGACGGCTTTTGGGATCCACGTGGGCCCCCTCTGCCAAAATCTGCGTCAGATGCACTAAAATGTAGCGTTCGATGAATTGTTGCGCCACCCCATACCCTTGATCGAGATAGATCGCCCCAATCATGGCCTCGAAGGTGTTAGCTAAAATGAGCTGCTTTGCCTTTCCACCACTTTTGGCTTCACCGCGACTTAAATACAGGTAATCGCCAAAGTGGAGCTCTTCAGCCCGCTCGGCTAAATGCTGACCACGCACCAGCGCTGAACGCCAATTTGTGAGCTCGCCTTCATTGTTTTTATAATGCTGATACAGGTACTCAGTCACCACCAACTCTAACACTGCGTCACCTAAAAATTCGAGACGCTCATTATTCTCTAGACCAATACTATGATGCTCGTTTAAGGCCGAGCGGTGAATAAATACTTGCTGCAGCAAATGCTTATCAGCAAATTCAATATGCAATGATTTTTCGAGTGCATCAAACTCTCGGTGTGGTAACATATATTTTTTACGAAGTGCGATGTACGGATTACGAATCAGTTATGCTAATTCATAATACATATTTCGAAATTCGTCCTTTATGATTCGTGGTCCTTTTGTATACTCGCTGTGGCTTGCGTTGGGTTAGCTTGTTCAGCCGGTGCAAACTGCTCTTGGATATGCTTAAAATCATCATCGTGGTCGGAGGTAGCCTCCTCTTCATGCTCTATAACCGTATCATCGGCAATATGTGCGGAGGCTGGAGTAACAGGAGTCGCATCATTCAAGGCATCATGCTCAGCAAGCAACTCGTCAATATCCGCTTCCTGTGTCAAATCGCTATTGCGATATAGCGTACCGAGCACTCCATTAATGAATTTGCTGGAATTATCTGACCCAAAAGCTTTGGCTAGCTCAACTGCTTCGTTGATCACTACTTTGGGCGGGATTTGACGAGAAAACAACAACTCATACGTAGCAAGACGCAGAATGATTTTATCGATCACTGCAATTTGATCAATCGGCCATTCAGGAGCAGCGGCTTGTATTAACGGATCGATTTCGTCAGTTTTATCAACCACCCCTCGAATCGCATCGGTAATGTAGGATTCGTCAGTCTCGGCATCAAACTGGGCGCGATTACGCCGAGCTATTTCAAGCACATCGAGATTTGGACGAAAGTCACGCTCGTAAAGCGATTGCATGACGATAATGCGAGAAAGATGCCTATTCAATGATTAATGCCCCTTGTTGTTAGATAAAATGTACTATTACGCTGCTGTCGGCTCCTCGGCAACCTGCTTCGTATTTACGTTCAATACAACCCGACCCCGATACGTCCCGCAAACCTTACACACAGTGTGTGGCAAACGCGGTGAGTGGCATTTCGGACAAAAAACAATCTCTGGTAATGTCGCTCTAATTTGACTGCGACGGGTACCACTTCGCATGTGCGACATTCGCTTTTTTGGCATTGCCATAACAAAAACCTTTCTACTTTATCTTACTGTAATCGAATGTGATTCGCTAGTGTATCATTTGCCAGATGATTCGGATTCTTGGTGAAATGATCAGGCGCCGTATTGAGGTTTGCTCCGCATGTGGCACATAATCCCTTGCAGCCCTGGTCATGCAAGGGAAACTGCGGGATTGCCGGCACTATCGTATCAACCACCTGCTGAGTCAAATCAACGGTCAAACGTTTACTGATCGGGTACGATTCCGCATCAGGCGTCTGTGAATACGACTCTTCATCTTGACCTACCAACTTGTAGGGAAACTGAATCAAACAGCGGCTGCATTCTAGTGAAATATCACTACGCACATCAGTTGTTAGCATCAGCCCGTCGTCAATCCGCATAATGCTTAAATGAAGATTCATAATACTGGTGTTAATCACATCTGGGATTTGATCCTCCGCCAGATCAGCATGTATTTCACGCGTGCTTCCAACATCAAGAGCGAGGTGATCCTTCACTGAAAAATCATATAATGAAATGTGCGCTGTCATAGCACATATTATACACTTTTCCTGCCCCAAATCAAGGGGTACGTAATAAATTTAGGTCACAAAGTTTACCAACCGGTCGGGCACCACTACAACGTCCTTCGATGCCGCAGACCTCAGATATTGAGACACTTTCTGGTCATCCCTTGCCTCCCGCTCCAGATCTTCTTTTTTAAGCCCCCGTGGAACGGTAATGCGGCCGCGCACCTTGCCATTTATTTGAATCACTACCTCTACCGTCTCCTCAAGAGCTTCCGCTTGTTTCGCCACTGGCCACAGTGATTTGAAGATCGATTGATCATTACCCAATTTTTGCCACAATTCCTCCGCTAGATGAGGCGCAAACGGCGCAAGTAATTTTACCAGAATTGAAAATTGATGCGAGCTCGGAAGCTCAGTTTGCATCGCATTAGTCAAAATCATCAGCTGCGACACCGCTGTATTAAATTGAAAATGCTCAATGTCATGGCTCACCTTCAGAACAGTTTGGGCGATGATTTTCGCTATAGCTGGGTTGTCTGCATCACTGAGGGCACGTTCTGATAGGGCAAAGACCTTTTTCAAGAACCGTGACGAGCCTTCTATGCTTGAAACATCAAACAAACTCATCTCATTCCACGGTCCTAAAAACATCGAATAAACTCGCAACGTATCAGCGCCATATTTATCGATCATCATATCGGGACTGATTACGTTGCCTTTTGATTTGCTCATTTTTTGCACTTCAGGTGCCAGTAGTTCACCGGTGGTTTTATGAAATGCAGCATCTTTATCGAAGCTAATATCATCATAATGCACCCATCTCCCCAATTTGTCTTTTTAGGCAGTAGCCAAAATTAAGCCTACTGATTCTAATCGCAGAAAAGGCTCTTTTTCAGGTACTACCCCTAAATCAAATAGAAATTTGTGCCAAAACCTGGCATAGAGCAAATGCAATACTGCGTGCTCAGCTCCGCCGACGTAAATATCAACCGGCATCCAATGGTCCAATTTTTGACGATCTGCTAAGGTATGTTCATTATGAGGATCGATAAATCGCAGAAAATACCATGAAGATCCTGCCCATTGCGGCATGGTATTGGTCTCACGCTTCGCCGGCCCGGCGCAATTTGGACACTTAGTGTTGACCCATGAATCAAGAGCCGCAAGAGGTGATTCACCAGTACCAGTAGGCTGGTATTTTTCCACATCAGGTAGCACAACCGGTAGTTGATCTTCTGGAACCGACACCGTGCCGCATTTCGGACAGTGCACAATTGGAATAGGTTCGCCCCAGTAGCGCTGGCGCGAGAACACCCAATCACGTAGTTTATATTGCACTTTTGGCACAGCTAAGCCTTTTTTCTGTAGATCAGCTACGATTTTTTGCTTGGCCTCTAGCGTAAATAACCCATTATATTTACTTGAACTGATTAGCACGCCTTCACCGGTGAGCAGTGCACTCTTATTAGCCCCATTGGACATATTAGACTTATTAGACTCATTCGGTTGCAGCACTTCAACCATCGGCAAATCGTACTTTTTAGCAAATTCGTGGTCACGCTCATCATGTGCAGGCACAGCCATTATGGCGCCAGTTCCGTAACTAGCCAGTACGTAATCAGCTACCCATATGGGAATTTTGGCACCATTAACTGGGTTAATTGCATAACTGCCTGTAAACACTCCGGTTTTTTCTTTTTGTAACTCTGCTCGTTCTAAATCGGATTTTTTACCCGCTTGCTCAATATATTCTTCAACCTCATTGTGGTGGTCGTCCGTCACTAGTCGTTTGACTAACATATGCTCAGGAGAAACAACGACGTACGTCGCCCCAAACAAGGTATCTGGTCGAGTAGTAAAGACCTCAATAAATTCATCCGGCTTCTCTGCCAATAAAAACTTTATCTGTGCTCCCTCTGAGCGACCAATCCAGTTGCGCTGCATCGTTTTGATGTGCTCGGGCCATTGCAAACCCTCCAAATCCTGCAGCAGCCGCTCGGCATAGGCAGTAATCTTGAGTAACCACTGACGCATATTGCGTCGCTCCACTATTGTGGAGCACCTAACACATCGCCCATTTACTACCTCTTCATTAGCCAAACCGGTTTTATCTTTTGGGCACCAGTTTATCGGCACCTGCGCCTCGTAGGCCAAGCCTTTTTTAAACAACTGTATAAAAATCCATTGCGTCCATTTGTAATATTCTGGATCGGTCGTACTAAATTCGCGGGTCCAATCATAGCTAAAAGCCTGTGCCTGCATTTGACGCTTGAAATTTGCGGTGTTTTTGGCTGTCACAACTTTGGGATGCGTGCCGGTCTTTATAGCATAGTTCTCCGTGTCAAGACCAAAGGCATCCCAGCCCATTGGGTGTAACACGTTGTACCCTTGCATACGTTTCATGCGGGCTACTACATCTGAAGCAGTATAGATGCGGCTGTGACCCACATGCAGCCCATCACCCGATGGATAGGGAAACATATCGAGCACATACATTTTTTGCTTGGACGAATCGTCTACACCTACATTAAGCTTGGACTCTTCCCAAAATTGCTGCCACTTTTGTTCTAACTTCTTAGGCTCATACATGTGTCGATTCTATCATAAACTGCGTCGTTTGACACGATTCCTATTGACACTACAAAGAAATTATGATATAAATCTGATATCTCATCGATCGGAGTGAACCTAATGCCTAAATCAGACAGTATCACCCTCCACATTCCTGTAGCTGGATATTCAATGGGACATATCGAGGGACGAGTCGCGGAGTATCTCACCCCGGCCGGTCTACAAGAACTACTGGCCAACTTCAGTTTCCCTCTCGAATTCGGTAAGCCGGATCCTAGCAGTTTCAGGATCATCGAGATGTATGAAGACCCGACCGCTCTTGGCAGGCCAAGATTTGTGGCGATAGTCGAGCTCGAGATCGCGATGAGCACAAACGTGGTGCGAGTCGACAACACGGAGAGCACCGGGTCCTCAGAGGAAATGGTTTTGATCGGCGAGGTTGTGTGGTAGGCGACGACTAAAACCTGATTGCCGCCCGCGGTGAATTAACCACGGGCGGCTTATTTTTTTGCCTTAATTCCGCTACAATAAGCATTGTATGAATAAGCAAACAGATATTTTTACAAAAGTGGGGCATGGGCCAAACCTCATTTTTTTGCATGGCTGGAAGCAAGATCGGCATACGTGGGATGGCGTAATAGACCACCTCAAAAATGATTTTACCTGCTGGACGCTTGACCTACCCGGCTTCGGCCAAAACCCCAGACCAAAAAATACTTGGAGTCCAGCAGATTACGCAAAGTGGGTTGGAGAGTTTATCACTGAACACAAGATTAAGGATCCGATAATTATTGGTCATTCCTTCGGCGGCCGAGTCGCACTCTTCTTAGCCTCCAATGATTTAAAATTAAAAATTAAAAATTTAAAATTAGTTTTATATGCTACTCCCGGCTTTCGGGAGCCGCTACCGCGATTTACCAATATGGCGGGGGCCTTGGCCCGTGCTACCAAAACATGGTTGCCTATTCACAAGCTGCCGTTGGTCAAACAGGTGCGTGAGCGATTGCAGTCACGAGATTTTAAAGAGGCAGATACTATGCAAGATATCTTCCTCGCTGCAATCGAGTACGATCTGTCAGATGCGATGAGCAAAATTGATTCGGAAGTATTGCTTTTATGGGGCGAGGACGATACCGAGGTGCCGCTAAAGATCGGTGAAGCGATGCATCACGCGATTCCTCATTCAGTCTTAAAAACAATGCCAAACGCTGGCCATTTTGCGCATTTACAAAATCCAAGCCTCTTTGCCGGCATTATCCGATCATTCGCAAAAGATTAAACAATGAAAAATTCTGAACGCTATCTTCATTCACTGCTGCCATTTGTAGATTTTTTGTATATTTTACAGCTTGAGGATTACAATTCACGGAACTATTTTGTGTGGATTCAGGATCGATTATTTAAGCGCGGCTTTCAAAAAGTGGGGCATATTAGCTGGACGACCAAGGCACGGATGCTGCTGACACTGTCGCTACTACTGTATATCATATTAGTTATTCAAATTTCCCTTCTAATTCCAAACCTGTTGTGGATGCTCCTTATACTGATTATCGTCTCATTTTGTATTCCCTATATTGTATTACTGGCCAATGCACTGCTTAGTTTTGTCGATATAATGATTAAAAAGAGCGTCGTGACAAAAGCGGCCAAAAAGCTGGCTGGCCTGCCTGATCTCAAAGTCGTTGCCATTATCGGTAGTCAGGGTAAAACTTCTACGCGATCATTCATCACGCAGTTAGTCGCTGAAGACAAAAAATGGGTCACACCCCCTGGTAACCATAATGTGCCACTGGCGATTGCGCGAGATATTATTAAAAACGTGCACCAGGACACCGAAATATATGTAGTGGAACTGGGTGAGTTTTATCGTGGTGCTCTGAGTGAAATGATAATGATGCTGAAACCTTGGGTCATAGTGCTTACATCAATCACTTCGCAACATATCGCTCAATTTGGGTCTCAAAGTACCATTGATCAGGAATTCATTGGTGCAATCAACGCGGCAAACGCTTCGACTATTTTGATTAACGGTCAAGATGATGGCGTGAAGCGCATTAAACCTGTGCTCAAAGTTGAAGCGCACCAGTTTTATACATACGAACTTGACGGTCTGCACCAGACACAAACACTACCTGAGGTTTTGCACATCCCCCATATGCAAAGTAACGCGGCGGCGGCTGTGGCTGTAGCAAGGCGGCTGAATATCAGCACAGATCATATCAAAACGCGCCTAGCCGAGCTGACACCGGTCGAGCAGCGACTGAACATTATGCACCGAAACGGCATCACCATCATCGATGACAGCTACAATATTAGTCCAGAGAGTGCTAGCAAGGCGCTTCGGCACCTAGATACTCACCCCGGCCGCCACATAATAGTAACTGGAGGTATTGTTGACCAAGGGCTTAATGCAGCACGAGCAAATGAAGCCTTTGGCGAGCAGTTGGGACACGTGGCCGATGTAGTGGTACTGGCCTCAAACCATCTGGCACCGCATGTAAAAAAGGGGATTATCAGCAAGAGTGATAAAGTGCAGATCATCGAATCAACTCATCCCACTAAGACACCCGAGATCCTGGCCCGGACGCTTATAAAAGGCGACGTGGTGCTTATTCAAAACGAACTACCGGATTTGTACTGGAGTTAGTGCTGCTATTGCATTTAATTATAATAAGTGATATAATATCGCATAGAAGATCCTAAAGGAAGGGGATTTACTGACTTGGCACAACAATCGGTGCTCAATCGGTACTGGAATCTGTTGGTAACACTACTCCAGGCAATCGCCGAGCGCGATCCAGGCTGGGCCACGCCGTGGCTTGAGGAAATATCGGTTATTCCTCCAACAATACCAAATCGGAATGAATATGCGCAGACCGTCCTTCGATTAGTAGTGATCGCTGAACTTTGCAGAGAGTACTGTAAAAGTCACCATCTCGTTGACCTCGAGCAGTTCTTGATCGCAGAAACAAATCGGACGCGATCAACGCCGAAGGAGCAGATGCATTGATGAGGCCTCAAATCCGAGACCTCATTTTTTTAATATTAAAAGGTCTGCCGGCTTGACTCAGGCCCGGTTTCAGCTTGAAATTTAGCGACACGATCATCAACGTCCCTTAAAGCCGTATTTGCAACACGATTGCGCTCATGCATGGCTGCGGCAATTTTTTTGGCTGCTTCGGGATCAGATTCCTTAACAGTATCCATAAGAAACCTATGAGCTTCCTCCGCTCCCACCGCATCAACCAGCCTCTCATATTCGGTATCAAAATCTTCCATCCCGGCATGTTCCTTTGCGATATCGTACATATTAGGTGACATTTCGCTCATGGTATCTCCTTGGGTTCAGATATTTTTGGTTAATATTGTCGATTCGAAGGTGCGTAAAAGCGACTTTTTCTTAGTGTATTCATATTCAGCGTTTTCGACCAGTTTGTCAATTAGTTCGCGGAAGCTGATGCCGCTTGCTTCCCACAAATAGAAGGAGAGGGAGCCAGGAATAGTGTTGATTTCGGTAATATAGATCTCATCTTTTTTAGTTATCATAAAGTCAACCCGAGCAACTCCGCTGCACCCGCATGTTTTGAATACTTCTTTTGCTAAATTCTGAATTCTAAATTCTAACTGCTTCTCAATTGGTGCCGGAATTCGTCGATCGAGTGAGGCCATGCCACCGATCTTTTTACCGCCCTTGCCACCTTTTAAATATTTGTCTTCGAACGATAAAATTTCCTCACTCGATAGTGGTTGTTCACAAACAGAAGCTTCACAGGCGTCAGTAGTACCCATAACACTACAGTTAATTTCGATCATTTCAGTCAAAAATGGCTCAATGAGGGCTTGGGTATCGAGCTCAAAAATTACTTCGAGCGCTTCTCGTAATTCTTTTGCGTTAGTACACTTTGTTACCCCGATGCTTGAGCCAAGATGAGCAGGCTTGGCAATTAGAGGATAATCAAATTTGATTAATGTGTCGAATTGGTCTAATTGAGATTTTTTTAGTAGCACATAATCCAACACCGGTAGCTTGTGTTCGTGCATCAACGCCTTGAACAGAGCTTTATCCATCCCAATGGCCGATGCCGTAACCCCTGATCCGACGTAAGGTACATCCAACACCGCCAATAGGAGATCG
>CAZLPY010000035.1:0-5935 GCA_964561525.1 uncultured Candidatus Saccharibacteria bacterium
ATCAGATGATCAGTTTCAGCCGCAGCAGTAAATCGATTCATGTGGATATGAAAATGAGTTTTTGTAGGGGACTGCAAACGCACTTCAGTTAAAAAGCTTTTTTCACCATTCAGCACACCTAAATCTCGCAGCGCCAGTTTACGCTCCTTAATAGCCACAATGCCAGTTTTCCAGTCAGAATATCCAATTAAATTATGCAAGGCAGGCGAGGCCTTAATTGGGATTACTCCCAGTGCACACGGCTGGTCATACAAGGCGGTGGCGAGTTCACCCGCGAGCGTGTCATCACCAATTGCAATGACCGTGCTAAAGCCCTGGCGTATTGCTTTTTCGGCCAACGCTATCGCTGACTGACCAGGGGTTCGGAACACAAACTCCCCAGCTAAGCCTTCGGGGACCAACCGGTTGCGGATAGTAGTCAGGATTGCCTGATCGGCGGTGCTGTTTTGCGGGTCAACGATGTAGTAGTACATGTAAATAAATCAAAAATAAAAAATAAAAAATAAAAAAATTGGGAGTGAGATTGTCAACTGTAATTCATCATGGGGCATTGGCATCCATACCTTTTTGGATATATATGCATTTACGATGCAGGGCCAGCTCCCGATTCTTTGCTCTTCAACTGTGTGCTTTTGCCTTCAAACGTTGCGCCCATTTTAATCACAAAATTACGAGTAGTAACGTCACCGAATAACTTCGCTTTTGGGTTCAGTTCAACCCGTTCTTCACCGATCACCGAGCCGTGCACCTCGCCAGAAATTTCAATTGATTTAGCCTTTATCGGGCCTTTCACCAGAGCATTCCCACCCACAATCACGCTAGAATCAGATTCAACTTGGCCTTCGATGGTGCCGTTTATTTGAATAGCGCCCTGGTTGGCCAAATTACCCTGCAGTTTCACATTTTGCCCAATAATGGTGTCAAACGCTTCCATAAAAATTCCTTATTCTTCTGGCCATACGCTATAGCATTTTGCGACGGATTGCAACGGCGAGCGAGAAGGATACGTAAAACAGGTGCCGCAAAATCAGCCGCGGCACCTGAAGACCGGTTGGATTCCCGCATATCCCTAGGGTCATCAGACGCCCCAGGGGTCAGGGCAGGAACCACTGCGCTTGTTAGCAAGGTCGCCGCCATATACAATCAGTGACGACGCTGCGCAATACGGGACCGGTAGAGGTATTTTGGCATGTGGCAGCCTGGTTTGTCAACAAAAAGCGTACGCCCTGGGTTTACTGTTACATCTTGAATAAACTGAGAGTTATCTGCTACACTGGATGCCTAACAGGTGGCACCATGGCAGACAAACTACATATTGAAGGCGCACGCGAGCATAATCTAAAGAATATATCGCTCGATATCCCTCGGGATAAGCTGGTGGTGATCACTGGCCTGTCTGGTTCCGGCAAATCGTCGTTAGCGTTCGACACCATCTACGCTGAGGGGCAGCGACGTTACGTGGAGTCACTTTCAAGCTATGCCCGGCAGTTCCTTGGCATTATGGAAAAACCGGACGTCGATCGTATTGACGGTTTGTCACCAGCTATTTCGATTGATCAAAAATCAGCCAGTCGCAATCCGCGCTCCACGGTTGGTACGGTGACCGAAATTTACGATTTTCTACGTCTGTTGTTTGCCCGCGTTGGGCATCCTCACTGTCCAAATTGTGGTCGGGAAATTAGTCGCCAATCTGCTTCGCAAATTGTGGATCAGGTGATGGCTCTGGGACAAAATGCAGTCGAGCCCCTAAAGTTATTTATCGTGGCGCCACTAATCGCGGACCGAAAAGGCGAGCACAAAGCAGTATTTGAGCGGGTGCGAAAGGCTGGATTTTCACGAGTGCGAGTTGATGGTGGCGTGATGGAGATAGATGAGGCGGAGGATTTGGATTTGGATAAACAAAAAAAACATTCGATTGAAGTGGTGGTAGATCGACTGGTGCTCGGAGCACACTTGAACGAACAGGCTGAAGATCGACAGCGTATCGCTGACTCAGTGGAAAAAGCGCTCGAGATTGGCAGCGGTAATGTAATGCTGCTGGAGGTGGAAAACGATACCATTCATCGTTACAGCGAAAATTTTGCCTGTCCGGTTGATAACATCTCAATACCAGAGATTGAACCACGATCATTCTCGTTCAACAGCCCTCATGGTGCTTGTCCGACCTGTCATGGACTGGGATTTTTAATGCAAATTGAGCCTGATTTGGTAATTCCGAATAAACACTTAACCATTGCAGAAGGGGCGATTCGCCCGCTTGTTCGTACCACCAGTACTTCAAGCTGGTACCTGCATGTGCTCGAAACAGTCGGACAAGCTCATCACTTTGATGTGCATACTCCAATCGATCAGCTGTCGCTTGAGGCGATGCAGATCATTATGTATGGCACTGGCGAGCAACATTATCGCGTTCGTGGCTACCCCACTGCGTGGGAAGGGATTATTCCGTATTTAATGCGACGACACAAGGAGACGGACTCAGATTTTATGCGTGCTGAAATTGAGCGATATATGATTGCGCAGCAGTGCCCAGTCTGCCTTGGAAAACGCTTAAAGCCGGAGGTGCTTTCGGTGACGGTTCATGACCAGTCGATCGCTGACGTGACAGCCCTCTCGATCGATAGCGCACGTAATTTCTTTGCCAAATTAAAGCTTTCTGATCGTGAAACAACGGTGGCACGCCTTATTTTGAAGGAAATTAACACCCGACTGTCATTTTTGCAAAACGTCGGATTATCGTACCTGACACTCAATCGGGCGACCACTAGCCTCTCAGGTGGGGAGGCGCAACGCATTCGCTTGGCCACCCAGATAGGCTCTTCGCTGACCGGAGTGTTGTATATCCTCGATGAACCTTCGATCGGTCTACATCAACGTGACAACGGAAAATTATTGAATGCGCTGAAGGATTTACGAGATCTTGGCAATTCGGTCATCGTAGTAGAGCATGATGAGGAGACGATGCGCAACGCTGATTTTTTGGTCGACATCGGACCCGGTGCAGGTGAGCATGGTGGCGAGGTGGTGGCACTCGGTACTCCAGCTCAGGTACAAAAAAACTCAGGCTCAATTACCGGACAATACTTGGCAGGTAAAAAAAAGATTGCGTCTCCAAAAATGCGCCGCGCTCGGACCGACAAAGAACTGGTGGTCGTGGGCGCAACAGAACACAATCTTAAAAATATCAATGTAAGCGTGCCACTTGGGGTGTTTGTGTGCGTGACCGGAGTATCAGGCTCCGGAAAATCTACGTTGGTGAACGAGATTTTATCAAAAGTGCTCGAATCAAAGCTGCACCATGCCCGGGTTTTTCCCGGCAAGCATAAACAGCTTTTAGGGGTGGAACACTTGGATAAAGTAATTACCATCGACCAGTCACCAATCGGGCGCACCCCAAGGTCGAATCCGGCCACCTACACCGGCTTATTCACAATTATCCGCGATATGTTCGCGCTCACCCCCGACGCTCGAATGCGTGGCTACAAAGCCGGCCGATTTTCATTCAACGTCAAGGGTGGGCGTTGCGAAACCTGTCATGGCGATGGCGTAATCAAAATTGAAATGCATTTTTTGCCCGATGTGTATGTGACCTGCGAAGAGTGTCACGGCAAGCGCTACAACAAGGAGGCGCTCGAGATACATTACAAGGGCAAAACTATCGCTGATTGTCTTGATATGACCGTAGATGACGCCCTAGAGTTTTTTAAGCCGGTTCCGGGAGCGTATACAAAACTGGAGACGCTGCATGACGTAGGGCTTGGGTACATTCATCTTGGACAGCCAGCGACAACTTTGTCCGGAGGAGAGGCGCAGCGTATCAAATTGGCCAGTGAGCTTTCACGACGCAGTACCGGCAAAACCCTCTATATTTTAGATGAACCGACCACGGGCTTACATTTCGAAGATGTCAAGGGCCTACTGGCCGTTCTGCAGGCGCTTGTGGATAAAGGAAATACTATGTTGGTAATCGAGCATAATTTAGATGTGATTAAATCGTGCGACTATGTTATCGATCTTGGGCCTGACGGAGGCGATGCTGGTGGCTATATGATTGCCAGCGGAACGCCCGAGGAAGTAGCTAAAGTGACAAAATCGTATACAGGCCAATACCTCAAAAAAATCTTGCTTTAAATTTTCACCCTTGTGTGAAAATTTATTGATGTTTTAGTTTGGAGAGGTCAATAGTGAGCGAGAGGTGGGTACTATCGGGGTTGATGAGGGTTAGCTTTTGCTGCTCGCCTAGCAGGTGATCAAGTAATGACTGATCCATATCGGCCACCTCTTCAAGCGAAGCGTTGATAATGCTCTCAGGTGCAAAATCCTCGTCTTCAGCATGCATGGCCTCGATAGCGTCAAGTCGTTTTTCCATTTCGGATTGACGCTGATGCAATCGATCCAGCTCAGCCTGTATCATGTCCATGCGCGCATGGATTTCGGCGAACTTTTTATTGATATTGCGCTGTAATGCCTCGAGTGAGTCGTTAATCATAGATTACTTTTTACCATACGCTAGTGACTGGCGACTCGTCAAGCATTTGCCTTATGCCACAACAGGCGATTGGCGACGAAGCAACCATCCAATCAATGCGCCAAAGGCAAACCCACCAATATGTGCAACGTACGCCACGTTGTCTACTTCACTAGCAACTACGGAGGCATAGCCATTAAATAAATTGGTAACAAACCATAAACCAAGTACCAGCAAGGCTGGCAGGCTGATCACGGTCCAGTAGATGATGATAGGCAACAACACTTTTATTTGTGCATTTGGATACCATATTAAAAACGCGCCAAGCAGGCCGGCTATGCTGGCTGAGGCGCCGATCAGTGGAACGTCAGAGTGCAGGATCAGTGCTTGAATCGCGCCGCCTACCATCCCACTGGCTAGATAAAAAAATAAAAACGGAATGTGTCCGAGTCGATCTTCTACTGCGTTTCCAAATACCCACAAATAGACCATGTTTCCAAGCAGGTGAATCCAGCCACCGTGTAGGAACTGATACGTTACCAAGGTTAGCAATGATATTCCGCTTGAGGTGAGCGCGTATTGCATAAACTGATCGGAGTTGTTGGCCAGCTGCCCGATTTCGTACACGAACAAAACAGCATTTATTATGATCAGCAGTAATGTCACATAGGCAAAACGTTGTCGAATCCCGACGTTGGTAGTTAAGGGGATCATGATGCTCGCAAAAGTTTTTGGATAGGTAGGGAATTACGTTTCTAGCTTAAGCATATCATACACAAAGCCTGCGACGGGTTACAATACGAGCACAAAAATAAGACCACCAAGGGCCTTATTCTGTTGATAATGATCCATGATTCATGCTGCGTGATTTATACTAAGCCCTCTTAGTAAGCCGGGTTCTGTTTTAGATTGTCATCTATCTATTGCGTTCGGGCCTTGCTGGACTCCCATATGAGAATGGTTGAGATAGAAGGTCCACCGAACTTGCACCATGCAGGGTTTTCACAGATCCGCCTTACGACGGAAGCGCGTGCGCTCTTACCGCACGTTTTCAACCTTGCTCCTACCAAGACTTACGCCAAGGCGGTTAGCGGTATATTTTCTGTTGCACTATTCCCGCCACGACTGTTTACGTCGCAGGCTTACTCCATCACTGACGTCAAAAAGACGGTACAGAGGTTACGTAAGTGCAATTCTCATAAGGTGCCCGGACTTTCCTCACTCGTCAAACGAGCGCGACAATCCAAGAAAGCTTAGCTCATTCATTATACGTTTATTGGACTAATTTGTCAAATAACGGTAAGTCACTGCTCGTTGTCGCAGTGATTAGATAATTACTCTCTCATTCGTAATTATTTTACCTATTTGTGGTTGCTCGCTCCACTCGCAACCATACTCGCATTCGCTTGTTAGTTGCTCGCTCCACTCGCAACCATACTCGCATTCGCTTGTTAGTTGCTCGCTCCA
>CAZLPY010000035.1:6035-10341 GCA_964561525.1 uncultured Candidatus Saccharibacteria bacterium
CTCGCAACAATACTCATTTCATTCGTTGGTTGCTTATTACACTGGCAACCATACTCACTTCATTCGTTGGTTGCTTATTACACTGGCAACCATCACGGCAGTTTTAACCCCGTTGATTATTTAGACTTATCAAGCTAGCTTAGACATATGGTTATCGCAGGTGTAGATGAAGTTGGACGAGGAGCGTGGGCTGGGCCAATTGTCGCTGCAGCCGTAATACTGAATGAAGGCGTGCATGGACTAAAGGACTCGAAACAGCTTGGGTCAGGTAGACGCATCGAGCTATCTCATCTCATTTATGAACGGGCTAGCGTGTCGATTGCGGCACTAGATGCACATCAAATTGATCAGCTCGGTATTGCTGAGGCAAATCGCTTAGTGATGCGGCAAGCTATCACCGGTCTCGCGACTGTCCCTAACATGGTTAGAGTTGATGGATTCTCATGCGGTACCGAGATCCTTGAAGAAGTGTACGTACGAGGTGACCAACTTTTTCCGGAGATTAGCGCCGCCTCAATTGTGGCTAAAGTGTATCGTGATCAGATGATGAAACAATTACATGTGCAAGATTCTCGCTATGGTTTTGATCGCCACGTCGGCTATGGTACGCAATTTCATCGTCAGTGTCTTGATCGGCACGGCGTCTCGGGCGTTCATCGTAGAACCTTTGCTCCGATGAAGCATATGATATACATTGCCATAAACAAACATTAAAACCCCAACACAAATCTGGGGTTTTAATGAAGATAAGATTAATAAAGTACAGGTTTTACCTACGCTAGGACACGAAACGCTTTTAAGATTGCAATCAGCACCGCAGCGCCAAGCACCCCAAATAAGATACCATATCCGGTTAACGTGCCGGCGTAGGCTGCTCCACCAATCCCAAGCACATCTGCAAACAGCCACTTACCTAAGATTGATCCAAATATCCCTATCACGATGTTGGCTAGTGCGCCTTGCTGTTCATCCGTTTTCATGATCAAACTTGCGATCCATCCAATCAAGGCACCCACAATAATGGCTGCAATCCAGTCCATAATGGTCCTCCTCCAATTATTTGCTTGTCATATTAGGTTTATTGTTTAAGAACTACTACACAAGAGACGCCTAAAAAATCTCCCTACGCAACTACTGACTGTTGAGTGATACATCCGGTTTCCTCCGATACTATTATCTGCTACATTGAGCTTTATGAATCGATCTAACAACAATCGTGGCCAACTGTGGGTGATAGATGGGGCTGATGGAGTCGGGAAGGCTACCCAAGTTGAGTTATTAGTGAAGCGTTTAAATGACGCTGGCACCAAAACCCACCACATCTCATTCCCGCATTATCAAGAAAAGCCGTGGGGAGCACTGACGCGTCAGTATTTAGACGGAGTATTCGGGCCGCTCGATGCTGTAGGCCCGTATCCCACATCTTTGTTGTATGCAGCCGATAGAGGGCAACACGCAGCGCACATGCACGAGATGTTAAAAGCAGGAGATTGGATAATTTGCGATCGCTTTACGCCCTCAAACGCTGCATTTCAGGCCGCGAAAATTAAAGATCTAGAGGATCGGCAGACATTTATAGACTGGTTGTTTAAAACCGAATATGAACTATTCAATGTTCCAAAGCCCGATGGGGTAATAATCCTTACAATGCCGGTAGAGGTTACGTATCGTCGGACTGAGGTTAGACGCAATGAGGCAAAAGCCAGGGGCGATCAGTTAAACGATAAAGTAAGCCACACCGATATTCATGAACAAAACACCGATTATATGTCACGCGTCATGGAGCAGTATATAAGCTTAGCTAAGCAATTCGGCTGGCACATAATCGATTGCGCACCAGCTGGAAAAGAACTTTCGCGAGAGGAAATATCTAGATTGATTTGGAATTGTATCCGTAAAAATCAAGCCACATGATCTAATAGTTGCGCCAATTACAAAAAAATGGTACAACAGCTCTAACATCAGCCCTGTGCTGATGGTGTTCCGTCTCCCGACATGACGTCGGGAAAGGGGGGTTTCCAATTGAGGACCTGTTGTAGGAGAGGATTTTCCTTCGTCGAACTATGCATCGTCGTGCTGATACTGGCGATTTTCGCCGCAGTGTCACTGCCGCTCTATCTGAGCGTGAAAGCGAAAGCTGAAAAGAAGGCATGCCGCTTGAACATGCAGACCATCGCGAGCGCCGTTAAGAAGTCTAAGGAAGATAGCAGCACCGTCGACTTCAGTCGCTACATCGGCCAACCGCTCGATAAGGATCATATCCCAGCACTTGAACTTGCATCCGCATCAACCTGCCCGAGCGGTGGCAAGTACAGTTCGGACATCGGATCGAGCAAAAGCGCCAGCACATTCAAAGTGGTTTGCACAGTGCACGGCACATATGAACTCGGTGTGGACGATAAGCCAGATAAATAGTGATGCCTCATGCAGTTCTGCCGCCCCGATACTATCGGGGCGGCGTTTCTTTATTACTAACCAAGGCTACTACAGATCAGCGAGCAGTTCTCTGCGTCCGTCAAAAAATCGAGCTTCTCACCCGGGAATTCACATTTTCCAGCCTCTCGCTTACTGGTGGCGAAGCGTTTATTGATGAGATATTTATTATCTTTCTGAGTAATCGCGGTAACTACGACCACTGGGACATCTTTTGACATTACCTGTCCTGTAGATGAAATCTTTCTTTGGCCTCAATCCGCATCTCGGAAGCGACGCGGGCTAAAGCGTCGTAGCCGTCCCAGGTAATCATCATGCCTTTGCCCAAAGTAGGATGTACTTTGGCAATTTGCCGAGCCATCTCTTGTGCTACCAGCCGATAACTTGGATGGCCCTGGATGGTGCTGCGCAATTCGCAAAGATGATACGCTTCGCGAGCATTCATACGCATCGTGAAGCGAATGGCGTAGCCAAATGGCACCACGTACTGTGCTTGCTCAGGCAACTTAGTGGCAATTTTGTCATGTAATACCGCCGCGGCGTCCATTACTTTTTGATACCTGTCGGCCAGTCCAGCCTCAACCATATCAGTTGGCGTAGCATAGCCAAGCCGGGTGGTAAACGGCTGGCGCTGCTGCGTTAAAATGCGATGTCGATGCAGATCCCGGTACGCTCCAATATCACACGTAATCTCAAACTGATAGTACGCATGTTCAAATGCACGCGGCGGCTTGTGAGTGCGATGTTGTCGAGGCTTCAGCGCATCGTTAATTAGTTTTTTCGCCAAGGGTGGATGTTCCAAAATGTGCTTAAACACTTGATCAAACGGGTGGTTACTATGTTCATACAGCAACCCCGCTGCCACTTTTTGCTCGCCGTGAACATCGTAATCAACTAACTTAACGGTGGGCAGATCGCCCGAATAGTAATGCTTAAACTGCTTTACAGAATGATCACGCGATAATTTCTTAGTCTCGGCAATATGATCTACATATCCTTGACCGCGCGCGGTTTTGGAACGGCGGATGAAGGCTGGGATCGACTGTTCTAGCGTAGTGGTAATATATGCTGCATACTGATGCCCTTCCTGCAACGCCGATGCTCGTAAATTGTACACTAGGTATTCGAAAGCGCGTCCATTACCAACCAGTCCGACGTTGGTCTCCGTTGCCATTGGTAGCAAGTAACGGGCAACATCACAGGCTTGAGCACGAAGGGCGTTGTAATATGCTTTGTCTGATTGGCCTTCACCTTGGGGAAAACGTTTTTTGAGGAATTCAATCAGCGGCTCAATACTTTCAGAGTAAACAGTGAACAATTGATGCATCAGTTGCTCATATTGCTCGCCGAAGCCAGCTTTTGTGACATCTGGATCAACGAAATAAGGATACCGGCCGTGTTCGTCCTTGCGATCGTATCGCACAAAGCGTGATGATTTTTCGAGTGCAGAGAGCCCGATGCGTCTATCCTCAATGTATTTGACCAACACGTTTGATACATGCTCAACCGCAATGGCGGTACCACCCAACTCCGCCACCGAATCGTCACCGTACTGATCGAGCACGCGCCCAAAAAAAGCATCGGCCTTCTCCGGGTTGACGTTTAGCGCCTCTCCACCTAAAGTACCCATCGCGTCGGTAAAATCTTGATTCGTCAAAAACTCGCGCACCAACATCTCACGCGCGCCAAGTTCTGAGCGGCTGTAGCGTCCAAACAGGGCTCCCACTACAACGGGAGGTAAATTAGTGAACCCAAACACTGGCTCGGTCAACGACGTCACGAATGGTTTAATTTGAGTTTTTTCGTCTGGGTTGAGCATTTCATTTGCAATAGTAGCGGCAAATGTAAAATAAGTCTAATTTAAGCAACTACT
>CAZLPY010000036.1:0-10340 GCA_964561525.1 uncultured Candidatus Saccharibacteria bacterium
TCTGGTTTGGCTAAGAAAATTGAAGCGTTACTAAAGGGCTTAAATGCTGAAGACTCACGCAAACTGCAATCAGTCAGCCGTGAAATTAAAAAACTGATCATGGCCACGCCGCTTTCCAAGCAGCTCCAAGAAGAGATCACCGATGCCTATCAAATGATGGGTGATGACGTTTTGGTGGCTGTGAGATCATCCGCCACCGCTGAAGATTTGCCCGATGCCTCATTCGCGGGTCAGCAAGCGACATTTTTAAATATCTCCGGCGAATCAGAAGTAATTCGCGCCGTGCTGCGCGACTACGCCTCGCTTTATGAAGCCCGCGCCATTTATTACCGCATCGCCAATAAATACGATCACTTCAAAGTTGCGCTCGCCGTGCCAGTGCAGCGCATGGTAGAAAGTGACAAATCCGGAATTATGTTCACAGTTGATCCAGTAACTTCTGACTTAACCAAAATTATTATCGAGGCTGGTTGGGGCTTGGGTGAAGCAATCGTTTCCGGTTCAGTCACTCCTGATCGCTACGTAGTAGACAAAGCCAGCATGACCATCGCGAATAAAGAGTTGCACACGCAAACTTGGAAAATTGTTAAGGGCCAGCACGGCGATCGCCACGTCAATGTGCCTAAGAATGAGCAAGGCGTGCAAAAGCTGTCAGACCAAGAGATTCTCGCACTTGCCGCCATTGCCAAGAAAATCGAAGATCATTACGGCTCGCCGCAAGACACCGAATGGGCGATTGAAAAAGACATGGTTTACATGGTGCAATCCAGGCCCGTTACGACATTAAAAGACACACAAAATGCCGCAGCCACTGCCGCAGCAAGTGCTCCGGCGGCCAAAATCTCTTCAGATTTAATTCTATTAAAAGGTGCACCAGCCTCAGTTGGATCAGCTTCTGGCCCAGTGAAAATTATTCATAAACCATCGGAAATCGACAAAGTCAATCAAGGCGATGTGCTAGTAACCGAAATGACCACACCAGATTTTGTGCCTGCAATGCGCCGCGCCGCCGCAATCGTTACAGACACCGGTGGTCGCACCTGCCACGCCGCAATCGTCTCGCGCGAGCTTGGCATTCCGTGCGTCGTTGGCACTGGCACTGCCACAGCCACGTTAAAAACCGGACAAGTCGTAACCGTTGATGGCCATGGCGGCATTGTTTATAAAGGCAAAGTTGAAGTTGGCGGAAACGCAGCGCCAACGGGCCCGGCAATGTCTGGCACCTCAATGGTTGCCGAGCAAGTTCCAGTTACTGGCACCAAAGTTTATGTTAATCTTGGTGAGCCTGAACTGGCGGAAAAAGTAGCGCAATTGCCGGTTGATGGCATCGGCTTGCTGCGCGCTGAGTTCATTATGGCTGGCATTGGCGAGCACCCAAAAGCGATGTTGAAAAACGGCCGTGGTGATAAATTTATCGACATGTTGGCTGAGGGTATCCACACATTGGCGGCTGCATTTAATCCTCGTCCGGTTGTTTATCGTTTTTCAGATTTCAAAACGAACGAATATCGCAACTTAAAAGGTGGCGCTGAATTCGAATTCCAAGAAAACAACCCAATGATCGGCTATCGCGGGGCCATGCGCTACATCAAAGAGCCTGAAGTATTTAATTTAGAGCTCGAGGCGATCAAAAAAGTGCGCGACACTTTTGACATGAAAAACGTCCATGTGATGATTCCGTTTGTACGCACCCTTGAAGAATTTACCACTATCCGAGGCATGTTGGAAAAGGCTGGCTTAAAGCAATCAAACGATTTCAAACTGTGGATTATGGTGGAAGTACCATCTGCGGTAATTTTGCTTGAGGAATTTTGCCAAGCTGGCATTGATGGTGTCTCCATTGGCAGCAACGATTTAACTCAGTTAACGCTCGGTCTAGATCGCGATAACCAGGCTCTGGCCGCTGAATTTGACGAGCGAAACGACGCTGTAGTAGCCTCACTCGAACACATCTGCAAAGTCTGCCGCCAATATAACGTCACTGTCTCCTGCTGTGGCCAGGCGCCATCTGTGTTCCCAGAAATCACCGAAGTTTTGGTAAAATGTGGCGCAACATCAGTCTCGGTAAGCCCAGACGTCGCTATTACTACGCGTAAATTAATCGCCTCGGTGGAGCAGAGATTACTTCTCTCCAATGTTCCGGCTGAGCATCAAGAAGGATGCGACGAAGTCATACCAAAGAAATAGTGGGCTATGGCTAAAAGTAAAGTTATTGAGTGCAAGGATGTAAGCAAAACCTTTGATCTGGGTAAAGTTTCCAGTGAAGTTTTGCAGGGCATTAATATGGAGGTCTATTCGGGCGAATATGTGATTTTATTTGGCCCGTCTGGTTGTGGTAAGTCTACTTTGCTGAATATTATTGCTGGTCTTGAAACAGTTAGTAAGGGCTCGGTTAAAATTCGCGGTGAAGATATCACCAAATTCAGTGAAGAGAAACTGGCTAGGCAGCATCGCACTAAAATCGGCATGGTGTTCCAGCAATTTAATTTAATCAAAACTTTAAATGTGATTGATAATATTGCCCTGCCGCAGGTGTTTTCGCGCATTAATTATCGTCGCCGTTTACGCCGTGCGACGCACTTGCTTGATATGTTTGGATTTAAAAAATATCGCGGCTACAATCCAAACGAGCTTTCTGGTGGGCAACAGCAGCGTATTGCTATTGCGCGTGCTTTGGTTAACAATCCGTGGATTTTGCTAATTGATGAGCCAACTGGTAACTTAGACTCGCGTTCGGCTGAGGATGTGATGGCGCTGATTCGCGAGCTAAACGAAAAATCGCGCCGTACTATTTTGCTGGTTACGCACAACCCTGAGTACATCACTCACCCACACCGTGTCCTTTATATGAAGGACGGCAAAATTATCCGCACGGTGGTCAATCGGCCAATTGCCGACGATATTATTACGGAAAATGAAAATGCCAGTGAGGAGCAGTTACTTAAAGAGGCGGCCATTTCTTCGATTGCGGACACTGATGATTCTGGCAAGGCGCCTGCGCCTGCACCTGTAGCTCCGCCTGAAACGGGAAGTTAGGCTATGCGCTGGATTGATGTTATTCGTTTAGCTACTCGGAGTTTTCGTACTAACCGTTTGCGTACTTTTTTGACGGTGCTGGCGGTTTCGGTGGCGACGGCGGCGATTTTGTTTTTGGTTTCGTTTGGCTATGGTTTGCAGCTGCTGACGGTTAATCAAATTGCCAATTCCGCCACAATTTCGACGATTGACGTAACTCCTAGTTCATCTAAGGCCTTGGTGCAGCTGGATAATAGCGCGCAGCAGCGCATTGCGGAAATTCCAAAAGTGGTGACGGTGGCGCCAGAGCTGGATTTGGAGGGGCAAGCGCAGTTTACTAGTCTTGGTCCGGCGGTGGTGCATGCTATTCCGACGAAGTATTTTGAGTTGGCGGACGTGCATTTGGATAATGGCGCTTATTTTACGGGCACGGAGTCGCATAAAGCGGTGGCATCTCCGGGATTTTTGGCGCAATTCAGTCTTGATACGGATGGCCTGGCTTTGGGTAAGCAGTTCTTTCTTACATACAATGTGGGCAGTCCGGATCAATCTACAACAAAAACAAAGGCGATTAAGGATCCGGTTCCATACACGATTACTGGTATAGCGACTGATCCAGACGCGTCACTCTCATATATTTATGTGCCGATTACTGATGCTTTGAATCTGGTTTCGGGTGTGAATTTTTCTAATATTAAGGTTCAGGCGACGAGTCGCGACACGGTGCTGAGTGTGAAGGATGAGATTAATAGTTTGGGGTATCAGGCTTCGGCGCCGCTGGATACGTTGCAGCAGTTGGATCGGGTGTTTGCGATTGTGCAAATTACGCTTGGTATTTTGGGGGTGATTGCTTTGGTGATTTCTTCGATTGGTATGTTTAACACCATGACCATCTCGCTACTTGAGCGTACTAAGGAAATTGGGGTGATGAAGGCGCTCGGTGCAGATAAGAAGGACATTTGGAAAATGTTTTTGGCTGAATCAACAATTATTGGGTTTATGGGTGGGATTACCGGAGTGGCACTCGGGTTAATATTAGCACTTCTGTCCAACACCGTGCTCAACCTGCTCGCCGTAAGATTTGGCGGCCAAGCTCATTCCATTTTCTATAGCCCACCCTGGTTCATCGTCGCCATCATCCTATTCTCAACATTCATCGGCATGATCACCGGCTTCTACCCCGCCAAACGCGCCTCGCGATTAAATCCGTTAGTAGCGCTGCGATACGAATAAAAAAACAGGCGCCCCGCGAGATTAACTCGCAAAGCGCCGTTGTTGTGGGTGGTTGGCCCACGCCGGCTGGTGCTCGACTAGTGCCCGCCGGGGTGGGGGTCTACCGATGCGTAGCTGAGCATGATCTCTTCAATCACATCATGCTTTAACTTATTCGGGTTGACCGCGCCAGCTACCATCCAGGCACAGCCCCCACGTTCGTAAGATACCGGGAACAAAGCTTTAAGTAGGCTTTCATTCCACGTGTCGACCATTAGGCCGAGGAGACATACAAGCTCTTCGCGAAGCGCTATTGGATTCACAGCGTGAATGTCGATCTCGCCGCGTAGTACGCGCAGGTAGTTCTGCGAGCGGCAAGTAGTGTCGCCATAGTTCACGATAAACGCTTCAATGATCGCCTCGGTTAAATTATTCGTCATCACGATTCCTCCCCCTTGGCGGATTTTTGCCCGCTACTAATCGACGAAAAACGATCAAAGTTCACTTATGTAATCATATGGATCGTTTTTGCGCTTATATGCGTCGTAGATCGCCTGCCAGATCGCCGAGTTCTGGTAGCCATCCAATCGTATCGCATCGGCCCAGACTCGCTCGAGCTTTTTAAACTCAAGGTTCTCTGGGTGCCAGGAGTGGGATTGGCGTCTGAACAGAACGGAGTACCCTTCCACTTGTTGGTCGTACGGATGCAGCAGAAGCAGTTCGGCTGCAAGTTGTATTTCGCGGTACGTAGCCACAACGCCAAAAAAATGCATTGGCTCGCTGCAGCGCGATGGGATGCGCGGGAAAAGCGCAAATCCTGGCGAGGTACAACATATACCACTTCTATCGCGCCGGACGCCGCGCCGCAGTGCTACGACTGCCGCTGACTCCGCAACGTAAGAGCACAACACGTTGGGCGTACGGTTATGTGCTGGTTCTCCTCGCGGGTGCGCTATGTCCATTGCCACGACGTGGTAGTTGCTGTCCACGAACCTCTCCACGCTTGTCTTCTTGTTGGAGACCGTAACTCTTAATGCAATTTCCGCCACTTGCTCGACGTAAGCCACACCGCGCATTTCGCCCGGATGACTTTCGTTGACCACGCGGCCCACGTATAAGCCTGGCACTTTGCGCCACAGGGGAAATAACTCCTCGTCAAAGGCTAGGTGCTTTCCGGTGCCATACCTCCCTGGTCTTGGATCGCCCTCTTTAATTCCAAACAATACAAGCTCTGTCATCGGTGACGTCCCTCAACGCCGACTGCTATTACCCTCTTCACTGTGAAAAGGTTCTGTCGGGTCAGAATGTGTTCAAGGTTTTAAACGCATACTTGCCCGACAGATATTTTGTGATTTTAAGATACAAAAACAACAGTATTATACAATACTGCGAGTGAATTGTCAATGAATTAGTTCTGTAAACCGAGGGCTGTCAGCGCTTTTTTCGTTTCCTCAAGATCTTCCTGGCGAACGAGCAGGTAGTCTTTGGAATAAGTAGAAATTATGAGTACTACGATATTATGGTCAGCGATTGCTTGCGAGATAGCAGCCAGAAAGCCAGCAGAGTTAAATGGGGCCGACACGTGCAACGCAATCAATCGCCAATTTTCCGTGTTTCTTTCAATGAGATCTAGAGAGCCGAGCTTATCTTCGGTTGTGACAACGGTGATCTCGTCATTATCCAGCGTCACCATAAAATGATCAGCAGATTTTGGCGCAGTCGCAACCCTAGCGTATACATACACACCATCAGCAACTCCAAAGCTACTATTCTTGATAATTTCACTCAACTTTTCATTCATAGCAGTAGCATACTAAATTATGACGCTCGAGACAAAAGAAATAGGCGCCCCCACGAGTTGCGGGTGCGCCTTCCATGTAAACGGTATCGGGACGTTATTCCGGACCTGCGTTACACCAATACTTGCGGCCATTGCCGCGTCGGACTAGAATGTAACGTGTTCCATCCAAGGTCACGACCGAGTCGATGACCCTGGCCAGGACCAAGCGCGGGCGACGTTTGCGCCGGTTTTGTCTCGGCCTTCCCGCCGAGCGCACCTCAGCGTTCATAGATCCCCGTGAAGATGCCAGCGAATGCGGCGCAGGCGAGGAGTGTCGCGCCGAGGCAAAGCGTGCCAATAGTAATCAATAGGAGCGAGCTGTTCGATTCTTCACTCAATGTGGATCATCCTCTCCGCCACCTTTCATGCCTTCCCATGTGGCCGTCTGATTCTCTCTGAGCAGAGAGATGTTGTCTGCTATCATGTCGCCGATTTCCACGAACACGCCGACGTCACGATAGTTTCTCGCTCTCTCCCGGATTGCGACGACCTGGATCGTTTCGACTTCCCCATCGTAGATCTTGTCGAGCTGATGCGGCTTGTTACTACAGCCGTTCGAGCTTCTACGATGATGTTCGTCGATCTTGCGCATCGTTTTTACGGGGTCGGAGGATCCGATATCAATCTCCCCAGTCGTTTCGCAAACGTAACATACCCAACGAACCCTTCGTTCCATGGCATTTCTCCTTGATGTTACAACCAGGATCCGCCGTCGCCGCCGGCAGCGCCGAGTCGATAACGATATGGTCTGCGTTCGACGCAAACCTTCGGTTCGCCGATGAGCTGGATGTCGCTTTCGACGCATGTGCCAAAGCCATCCATGCGGTGGTCCCTTTCGATCTGACCCATCGGGGACGCGCCCTCGAACACGGCATTTCCTTGTGCGCCGCAACGTGCGCATCTCCACTCCTGCAACATTTGTGGCATGGTGCCCTCCAATAATCTCTTTGTTAATGTAGCGATGCACCAGTATTATACAACGCAGACGATACATTGTCAATCGCAGCCATTGCAGCTAGGCTCAAAAAATGGTAGAATGTGGTGACTTTAGAGAACACGGAGAGGTCGCATCCTTGCCTGCTAGCGCAGGCTGCGGTCCGACTCTCCTCGCTAAAGCTCGGAGAGGTCGCATAGTGGCCTAGTGCACCGCCTTGGAAAGGCGGCACATCCGCAAGGGTGTCGCGAGTTCAAATCTCGCCCTCTCCGCCAAAAGGAAAATATGAAAATCACCAAAAAAGTCTGGCCAGAATATTTCCAGAAAATTGCCGATGGTACAAAGAAATTCGACCTCCGCTTAGCCGACTTTGAATGCAATGAAGGCGATGAATTAGTGCTGCAAGAATGGGATCCCGCCACCCAAAAGTACACCGGACGTGAAATGACCAAAGTCGTTCGTTACGTTTTAAAGACAAAAGACGCACCGTTTTGGGATAAGGAAGAGGTGGATAAATACGGGTTTCAGGTGATTGGGTGGGGGGAATAAGAAGGCTCAGTGCTATTGATAATCAACCTAAATTGCTGTACCCTACAATTGTGAGTGATAAATCCTCACTTAAGTTGCTTGGATGTTCCCATCCATCTGGTTGGCCAGAGTCCGAGCGCAACAAGCTTAAGTTGGTACACTCATTTTTTGTTTGGCAAATATATAGCATTTAATTCAACTTTATCCTTAAATATATCGAACCACTCATAATCATTCCGCTCATATACTCTAAAGATGCCCCAGCAGAATAGATCAACCGCTTGAATTATAGACGACTGAGTTGATTGCCAATGATATATATCAAATGGTACCGTTGGATGAATTCTTCCCTGTAGTTGGCTGGTAATATAGCGATTAAAGTTTTCAATTTCTGGTTTTGATTTTGATTTGTCCAATATAAACTGAACTCGTGAATCCATTTCTTCAAATGGGATTTTGTCGACTACTTGCTTGGCGATAAAGTTATAGACACGTGACTTGTCGTTTGCAAGCTCTTCGAACAACCGTCGTTTATTAAGAGTGACACTATAAAGCTGAAAATCTAAATTGACTATTTGCTCATAAAAATATCGCTTTATTTCTAAAGTCGTCCCAGTCGCTTTGAGTTCGCTGATGTGTCTTTTCTTTTTACGGGAATAATTGAGTTTGCGGCGCAGAGTCTTTTTGACCGCCAGCATAAGACGTTTATGGTCATCTTTTATAACTAAAATTGTAACGGTAAAAAACTTACTCGGCTTTTTATTAACAAAGTCAAAACCCAAATCACCGCTTTCGTCCAGGTATAAATATATCATTACAGGATTTAGGATAGTTTTAAAAGTTAAAGAATTCATTAATCAATTTAAGATGATATAGTATGGACATTAGTATATGACTACACTTCTTCGTCAATCTACGCTTGTCTTCCTCACCAAACCAGGCCAAATATTATTGGCTATGAAGAAAAAAGGTTTTGGTCAGGGGCGGTGGAATGGGGTTGGTGGCAAGGTGGAGGCGGGCGAAACTGTCATGGACGCTGCTGCTCGGGAAACTAAAGAGGAAATTGGCGTTACGCCAAAAAACCTAAAGCAGTTCGCAACCCTTAACTTTTATTTCCCGGAAGAAAAGGCAGCCAAGGGCTGGAATCAGCAAATGCATGTGTATATGTGCAATAAATGGAGTGGCGAGCCGGTAGAATCGGACGAAATGGCGCCACAATGGTTTAAAGTGTCCGAGATTCCTTATAAGGAGATGTGGTCTGACGATCCACTTTGGTTGCCGGATGTTTTGCTGGGCAAATTTGTCAAAGCTGATTTTTACTTTGACGATAACGATAAAGTGCTCAAATACCAAATACATCAATAAGTTACCTCTACCAACGCCGGGCAAAAATTGATACACTATACGTTGATCTTGTGCAAAAGTAGGAGGACAGATGGCTGAATCTAAAGAAGACTTACGTGACATGCCGGACGAGTATTGGCAGAAAAAGTTAACGCCTGAGCAGTACGATATTGTGCGTAATGGGGCTACTGAACCGGCTTTTTCGGGCAAGTTGTATCACAACGAGGAAGACGGGATGTACCAATGCGTGGCGTGTGGGCAGGAGCTATTCTCTTCAGATGCAAAGTTTGATTCTGGCAGTGGCTGGCCAAGCTTTGATGATCCGGTGAACACTGAGCACGTGGAATTGCGCGACGATGATAGCCTTGGCATGCATCGAACCGAAGTAATCTGCAAAAACTGCGGCGCGCATTTGGGTCACTTGTTTAACGACGGCCCAACCCAAACCGGCCAGCGCTATTGCATTAATTCTGGCGCACTTAATTTCAAAGCAAAACAAACGAAAGAGGAAAAGTAAATGTCCACACCTAAACCGCGCTGGGGAATTTTAATCGTATTAAGCCTAGCCCTCGCCATCATTATCATCGACACCACCATTCTTAACGTCTCCCTCGCCACCATCATCCGCGAGCTCCACACCGACATTCAAAGCCTCCAATGGGTCATCACCGCTTACGCCTTAACCCTTGCCGCACTCACTATTACTGGCGGCCGCTTTGGCGATTTGTTCGGACGCAAAAGAATGTTTATGTTCGGCGCAATTTTGTTTGCCATTGGCTCATTCGTCGCCTCCATTAGCCACAGCGTCTCAACGTTGATTATGGGCGAGTCTATTATAGAGGGCATTGGCGCTGCTTTAATGATGCCAGCCACATCTTCACTTATTATCGTGAACTTTAAAGGCCGCGACCGTGCCGTTGCCTTTGGCGTGTGGGGAGGAATCGCCGCCGCCGCATCAGCCATCGGGCCAATTCTCGGCGGATATTTAACCACCAACTACAGCTGGCGCTGGGCCTTCCGCATTAATATTTTTGTCACGTTGATATTGCTACTGGGCGCCGCAATTATTCCAGAGTCCAAAGACAATCAAGAAAAACCAAGCCTCGATCTTGTTGGCGTAGTGCTTTCCGCAGTCGGTTTGCTAGGAATTGTGTTTGGGTTTATTGAATCATCCAGCTACGGTTGGCTTAAAGCAAAGCAAACATTCATGGTTTACGGCCATGCCTTAAGTTTTGGCAGCTACTCCGTAGTGCCATGGTCAATTGCTGTTGGCGCGGTTATTTTAGTGCTTTTTGTTTTATGGGAACTCTCGATGGCCAAACGAGGCAAAACACCACTTGTTTCGATGAAACTGTTCATGAATCGCCAATTTACCACCGGCGTTGTGACAACTATGATTATGACGCTCGGACTTTCCGGATTGATCTTCTCCATACCAGTATTTTTGCAGGCCGTGCGTAATTTAGA
>CAZLPY010000037.1:0-10183 GCA_964561525.1 uncultured Candidatus Saccharibacteria bacterium
GTAAACTTAAACATATTAGCAATAATATTTGAGGGGAAGCTCTGAATTGAGATATTAAGATCACGCACATTGGCGTTATAAAAGCGACGCGCCGCTTCGATTTTGTTTTCAGTATCAGCTAGTTCATCCTGCAACTTAGCAAAATTTTGATTGGCCTTAAGATCGGGATAATTTTCCGACACCGCAAACAATGATTTTAAGGTATCGGATAACATATTTTCTTTCGCAGCTCGGTCCGCTGTCCCTGTTGCTCCCATCGCTTGCGTACGAAGCTCGGTCACTTTTTCCAACAACTGCTTTTCATGCGCAGCATAGCCTTTGACCGTCTCCACTAAATTAGGAATCAAATCGTAGCGACGTTTCAGCTGTACATCAATGTCACTCCAAGCCTCATCGCTCCTGGTGCGGAGCGTCACTAGACGGTTGTACATCATCGCCAGCCACAAAATCAGCACAACAATAATAGCCACAATAATCCACATAATCATTCAAAACTCCTTTATCAATAAGACCTTACTGCTTAGGGGCGGCGCTGTCAACTAAGGGGCTTTTTAGCAAATACAGCGTCAGTGGCCCGCTCACCGTGCCGTCTGGATCGGCAGCGTTATCCAAAACCGCAGATAGTTGATAGGTGGAGCCATCTGAAACATAGCCATAATAATGTGATCCTGAAGGATCTGACGGCATTTTGTCCAAATACACAGGCACCAGAGCAGTATTGATAGCGGAGTTTACTTGATCAGTGTGCACGATTGACGCCGCGAGCGGATACACTCCCTTATCTTTAAAGTACTTTGCCAATGACGCAGCGATAACGCTTAAATCGCTTTTGCGCATTTGATCGGGTGTTAGGGCAGCCGAAACATCGACTGCGCCATCGGGCACGGTAATTTCACCAACCTGTTGATTCGCTAGTGTAGCGTTAATAGTAATACTTTGCTTGGTTGCGTTGGTCAGTGTGACAGTCAATTTGGTTAGCAGATGCGCGGAACGCGATATCCATAAATCAATCGGGCCATTACTACTTTGCCACGCGGCAGCTATAGGGCTCTGGGCAAACGCGGTCAATATTGGCAGATCCTTCCCACTGATAGTGGCTCGGTAATGATATGTTTCCGTACCGGCAATGCTCTCACGCCCAAAGTATGAGCTGGTCCCTAGCATTGTTCCAATACGCGAGTTCACGGTATCAACCGTAAAACTCGGTGCTGTGCCGGATTTCACCCACGTAGGGCTTGATGCACTCGGTGTACCTGAGGCTGTACTAGCTGCTCCAACTCCGAAGGTGTTCATAATATAAAGTGCGCCGTCAACCACCCGATACTCACTTTTGATAGCCACTCCAGCGTCATTAATGGTAGATTGAAGTGCGTAATTGTGATTTGCAATATTCAATTGAAACTGAGTATCAAGGGACAGCGGATCAACGATAGCAGCATTGGTGGCGACACAACTAGTTTGATCAGCACAGGTACTACTACTTTTACCATAACCGGTCAAATTACCTGCGTACGCATACGTGGTGCGACCTTGCATCGCCTTCGCCACTTGGGCGCTCGCTTCAGCTGGGTTAACCGAAAGGCCACCGGTCAATCCAGTTAAATGCAAAAAACTTAAATCGGAAGATATTCCAGTTGAGACGATTCCCTTGTCATCGGCAAACACCAATCCAACCAAAATGAACGCCAGCGCAAAAAATAGCACTACGAGCATAACAACCCAGCGCATAGGCGAGCCATGGCGGGGTGGATGCATCTGCTGAACGGGTGGGGCGGGAAGCGGAGGGGTTGGTGCAGTGGTCGTGGCTAAAATCGGCGGTTTTACTGCGGGGACAGGCGAAGGTACCGTATTCGGTGAAGAAGAGGGAGTCTTGCTACTCGACAACGATGGTTCAGGAACTGCACTATTACTATCGGGTGGAGTTTTCCAGGTTTGATCAGTGACTGGTGACTGATTGCTCGGACTGATTTGCGGTAATGGTGACAGCGTCGGTTCTGTCGAGATAGATACGCTGCTATCTGTCGCCGGCTGTGCCGGTTTTTCCGCATTCGATTGATTAGTATCATCCATTGCAAATCCCCTTACCTTTAACACTAGCGTTTTTTTGCAGACGCCACAATGTGCACCGAAATTGTAGCCAAAATACCTGATCCAAAGTTTAAGGCTACACTATGCGTACCGAGTGTGCGGAGAGCACTTGGCAACAGCACGGTGTGTTTATCCACGTGCAAGACTGCCGCTATCTGGGCACTTGTAATGCTCCCAAAAACTCGGCCATCTTTGTCTGACGCTAACGAAAAGGTCACGGTGGTCCCGTCAATTGCCGCTGCCTTGTCACGTCGCTCACCTAAATCAATACTAGCTTTTTGCGCTTGACCACGCACTGCGCTTTGCACCCGCATCGCAGCGGTCGTGCCTGCCACGGCAGCTAAACCATGCGGCAGTAAAAAATTGAGCGCATAGCCATCTTTGACAGCGTGCTGCTCGCCATATTTACCAATACCTTTAACATCTTTCAGGAGTACTACCTGCATCACTATTTCTTCAGTAATTCAAGCGCTTTATCGAGCTGTGGATCACGGTTATTTTTTTCATCATCGGGAGTTAATTTGACCTCGAGGTCAGGAGCGATTCCTTGCTTATTAATCATCCGTCCAGCCGGTGTGAGCCATTCGGCGATAGTGATTTTAAGGCTTGATCCACCCGGCAAATCCTTAACGTTTTGGACGCTACCTTTGCCAAACGTCTTTTCACCAACCAGTTTGCCGCGACTTTTATCCTGAATGGCGCCTGATACAATTTCAGCCGCCGAAGCTGATCCGCCGTTTACCAGCACAACGAGCGGCGTGTCCGTAAGGATAGGATCGGCAACGGTAAATAGGTCCTGTTTTTGGCCATCTTTTTGTTTTTCCGAAACTACTACTCCGTGAGGCACGAGCATGCTCACTACCTCTTGCGCTCCCTGCAAATACCCACCAGGGTTGTTGCGCAAATCCAAAACGATTCCAGACACATTCTTTGCTTTAAACTCACGCAGTGCTTGACTGGTCAAATCAGTGGTGTCATCACTAAATTGCGTAATGCGCACATACCCAATATTGCCAGCCTTGACCTCCCACTTCACCGATTTCACCTGAATCAAGTCTCGTGCTATGCTGACATCTTTTAGCTCTGACCCGCCCGAAGGTACCACGGTTAACTTAACCAGTGTGCCCCGATCGCCACGTATTCGCGAAACCGCATCAGGTAAACTCAAGTCAGTTGTATCTTGATCATCAATTTTGACAATCACATCGCCACTGTGTAAGCCAGCCTTAGCTGCGGGACTGTCATCGAGCGGGGAGATGACAGTCAGGGCGTTATTATGCATGCCAATCTCAATGCCAATACCAAAAAACTTCCCGCTCACATCACCGGAAAATCGCTTGGCTTCGTCGGGATCAAAAAACACGGTGTAGGGATCATCTAGCCCAGCAACCATGCCACGCACTGCACCGTAGACCAGTTTTTGATCGTCTATAGTGCCTACATAATTTTGATGCACTTGATTCCAAGCCTCCCACAACAAATCAAAGCTGACGTTACTTGGTTTATTCGTGCCATAACGCCAACCAAGCACCTCGGCCCCAAGTCGTCCCCCGTTTAAACTTGATGAGGTGCCGAATCCAAGAATAAACGATCCAAGCAGAGCTAGGACCGCAATACCTATCGTGATTTTTTTCCGAGGTTTATCCATTAGGGATACATTATAATATACAACTGCCTAAGGTAAAAGCCCCTACGGCAAACTTACATCGGCCGAAGGCGTGCCATAAAATCGATCCATTTCGCTGGATATACGCGCCCGGTTTGAAAATACGGATCCTCGACTGAATATTTATCGCCCACTTTTGCGTCGATCACTATCCAGTGACCACTTCCGCCGCCAGCGATATGTACGATATCGGGCAGTCCTGCGCTTAAATCGGCGTCAAGCAGGCTGGCATTGAACGGTTGCTTGCCGCCAGACACAAAATCAAGCTTGCCGCCAAAAGCATCACCCACCCCACCCCAAGCCACTAAATCACCGTACATACCGCCGGCGGCTCGTAACTGTGCCAAAATTTGCGGTGGCGTCCCGGAAAAGCCGAACCGATTCGCCACCATAGTGATGGAAGTCACTAAACAGCCGCTTTCAGCAAAGCTATCACTATCAGACGAAGTCGGATCTAAGGGTTGATTACCCCATCGTGGGTCAGTTTGAAAATAATGCCACGGCGCGCTATTAGTGACCACAAAATCGCCCGCGGCGGCGACATAACCGTCTTGCAGCTTAAGGGCAGCTAAAAATTGACTGATTTTACCATCGACTGCCCGCACTTGATTCTGGTACTGTTGGATAGTGCCGTCAAGCTGGCTGATTGATGAGATGGTCTGTGACGTGAGACTTAACTTGAGGTTTTTTTGTGCTTCTAGTGCCGATTTTTGCTGCTGTTGCTGTTCTTGCAGAGACTTCAGCGAACCTTGCTGCTTCTCCATGTCCGCCCTTTTACTTTCAAGATCGGCTTTTAGGTCTTCAATGTGCTTAGCTTTTTGCTCAATTTGAGTCTCAAGCGCTTGGTAGCTTTGCAAATCTGAGACCGCTTGCGAAATGGTCTGTGATTGCACTAAAAGCAGCGCCGGATTAGTTTCAGAATCATCAATGTACATATTATTGATCGTTTGCTGCAGGCGATCTTTTTCCTGATTAATTAAATCAGTTTGCTGATTAATTTGACCCGTAAGATCGCTAATATGATGCGAAACGTCGGTAATATTATTGCTAATCGCCGCAATGGTATTATTAGTATCGGTAATACTGCCGTTCAGTTTATTAATTTCGGCGTTCAGTTGACTGAGCACATCTTGTTGCTGTTTTTTTTGCTGCTGACTTTGCGCAATGGAGTCCTGCAACGCTTTTTTTTGCGCATTCAAATCTTGTAGGCTCGCGTGCGCGCCAAGTGGGGTCATCAACACAACGGCACAAATCACTGCACCGATGCCAATTTTTTTTATCAAGACGATGCGCCCTAGTCCAATGTTCACGTTTAGCCCCTCTTCCCGTGCATACAATTGTAATCGATTTTTGTACAATATGTAAAGTGCTAGCGCAGATGTTTTCGCACCGCCAGGTAGCTGCACAGTGCTCCCATAATGACCCCTATTCCAAGCTCGATCAGTATAATGTACAAAAAATGCTGGGCGAAGAATTGCTGAAAATCAAACGAGGGGCTGTCCACATAGCGGGTGATAATTGGCGCAAATGCTTGTACTCCCGATGCCAAAATAATTGAGGTGATCACCGTGGCCAACAAACCATACAGTATTCCCTCAACAATAAATGGGAAACGGATGTACCACCCGGTTGCTCCAACCAACTGCATAATCTCAATCTCTTCGCGACGCATAAAAATAGTCAGGCGAATGGTGTTGTAAATCACCAATACTGCGATGGTAGTGAATAAAATGCTCAAACCGATACCGATTTTTTTGACAAAGGCCGTTCCACTGATATATTTGTCAATCAGCGATTTATTTTCCTCGTAACTGAGGCGCTCAATTACGCTATCGTACGGGGGCTGTTTAATGTACGTCGCAATTGCATCCAGCGACTGCGGCGCGGTGGCTTTAACCGAAAGGCTGCGAGGTAAACTATTCCCATAGCCCTGGTCCAATAAACTAAGCACCGCAGTCCGATATTTTGAGCGCTCCCGAAACTGCTGCAGCGCTTCCTCACGTGAAATGTACTGCACCTCCTTCACGTCACTCCGAGCCATAAGCAGGCTTTGTAGTTCCTGTATTTGCTGATCTGTGGCAGCGTCCTTAAAATACACGGCGATGTCCAGCTTTTCCTCAAGCGTTTTGGCGGTTTGGTTGATCGACAAATTGAGCATTACAAACAACGCGATAATAAAAATAGTCATGGTCATCATCATGGTGGCCGCTAATGAAAGCCAACGATTTCGCCAAAAATCGACTAATCCAATCCGTAATACCCGGCCGAAAGAAATAAACGTCATTAAAACGATTGTCCCGATTTTTTTATTTTTAATGGTTGCGAGCTCGCGCGAGCAACTACAGCGCTTGCCGATGATTTTTTATTTTGTATTTTCACAAGATGTACTTTCCCTTGGCCTGATCAGCTACAATTTTACCATCTCGAAGTGTAATCACCCGCTTTTTTAGCGCATCCACTACTTCCTTATCGTGAGTGGCCAGCATCACCAGCGTCCCTTTTTTATTAATCTTAAACAACAGGTCAATAATCTCCCAGGTGTTGATCGGATCCAGATTTCCGGTTGGCTCATCCGCAATCAACAATTTTGGTTCGTGCACCAAAGCACGCGCAATCGAAACACGTTGGCGCTCGCCACCCGAGAGCTGATCCGGCATATTGGTCGCTTTGGAAGAGAGGCCAACTAAATCCAGCACCGCTGGCACTTTTTCCTTCACCTCTTGCTTTCCGGCATCGCTCACCTCAAGCGCAAACGCCACATTTTCATAGATCGTTTTGTGCGGTAATAATTTGAAATCCTGAAATACCACCCCAATTTTGCGGCGATAAAACGGCAGTTCGCGTGAGGATAATGTAGTAATGTCTCTGCCAGCGACCACAATTTGCCCGCGCGTCGGCTTTTCATCCGCAATCAACAGTTTGATAAGGGTCGATTTGCCCGATCCGGAAGGGCCAACCAAGGTCACAAATTCATCTCGATCAATGAAAAAATTGAGATCATCAACCGCTTTTTTGGTGCCGTATTGTTTGGTTACATGCAAAAATTCTATTATGGGAACGTCCCTCTGGAGTCATTTTACCATTCAAAGACACTAGACTCAAATTATCCAGTGGACGACCGTAACTCAAGATATTTTTCCGCATCGATGGCGGCTTTGCAGCCGGAGCCGGCGGCGGTGATGGCTTGGCGATAGCGATGATCATATACATCACCGGCCACAAATACCCCTTCGATCTTAGTATGAGTTTCATTCTCTATTTTGAGATAGCCCTGGTCATTCATATCGAGCTGCCCTGCAAAAATTTTAGTATTGGGAATATGACCAATAGCCACAAACACCCCATCTGTTGGTTTGTCGCTTTTTTGGTGAGTCACCGTATCTTCTATCTCAGCTGAGGAAACCGATTCTTCGCCTTTAATTTCTGTGATGGCACTGTTCCACAAAACCTTAATCTTGGGGTGCTGCATTACCTTATCTTGCATAATTTTAGAAGCTCGGAATTGATCACGACGGTGGGCAATAGTCACTTCACTGGCAAACTTAGTCAGAAACAACGCCTCTTCCATAGCCGAATCCCCTCCGCCCACTACAATCAACCTCTTTTCCTTAAAGAAAAAACCGTCGCAAGTAGCGCACGAAGATACTCCTTTACCAATATGCTCTTGCTCTCCTACTACATTCAGCCACCGCGCTGACGCACCGGTGGCGATGATTAACGCATCGCAGGTAAATTGCTTATCCTCGGATTCGATCACGAACGGACGCGTCTCAAGACTAACCTTGGTCGCATCTTTATCAATGATGGTAGCACCAAACTGTTCGGCTTGCTCGCGCATATTCATCATTAACTCTGGCCCCATAATACTTTTGAGGCCAGGAAAGTTTTCCACCTCGGTAGTTAACATCAGTTGGCCGCCAGGAACGTAGCCACCAAGCACCAATGGAGCTAAATTAGCACGTCCGGTATATAAGGCCGCCGTTAATCCGGCCGGACCAGAGCCGAGGATGATGACGTTGTAATGATTTTGCGATTGTTGTGCCATAAGTATGAAAATCCAATCTAGATGTTACTGCAGAACTCCCTTTACTACAATGGCTACTTTGGCACCGTTTTCGACGTCACCCCCGTTCCAATCATGAATAGCATTCTGTAATACCTGATATGAATAATGATATTTTTCACCGTGCTTAGTGCCGGAGTCATTGGTAATAAATGTCCCATCACTATCGTATCCCCGCAACACCAACATATGATATCGCGGGCCCGGTTGCTTGTAGTAGGGATTGTGCAAAAACTGACCTTGCGTCGGCACAATGAGCAGATATCCTGCATTGAGGTCTTTTTTGAACTCAGATTCTGACGTTACCGTAATGGCCGCATCTAGCCCAAAGTGCTGATGTAACAGCTTTACAACATCGCTGGCCGGAACGCTCACATCGGTTCCCAAATTGGCCCGCTCCCAGGCTGCCGCACTTGCAAGTTCAGTTTCCACTTGATCGGCGGAATTGATCGGAGTTTTACGAAAGTAATGCCATACCATGATGGTCGATGCTTCCTCACATGCCTCCTCGTGGAATGCATCCCAATTGGCAGTCGGGGCTTGCACCGTAAATGGGACGGCTAAATCTACCGAGTCAAGCATACTGATTTTTGGTTCGGTGACAGGTTTTGGTGGAATCGTCTGAGTCTGGATCGGAGATGATGATTCGGCGCTCGATTTTGATAATTGCTCAGTATTGGCCCCGTCTTCGGTTACCGCGACTGCTTGTTCCCTGACGCGATACTGCGCATGCCACTGCACTGCCAAAACACTCCCGACCACCACCGCTGCCACAACTGCAATCAAAACGCGGTAGTTCATAATTGCGGAACCGGTGTTGGGGAAAGACCCAGTTCACCGGCGATCGGCCGAAGCGCGGTAATTATATTAGAAACATGTTCGGTCATTTCAATATTGAGCAGCTCGGCTCCTTTGGTAATATCCGGACGACTTACATTGGAAGCAAAGCTTTTATCCCTCAGCTTTTTTTGCACCGAAGAGGCCTCTAAATCCTCAAGCTTTCCGGGGCGCATCCGTGCCACCGCCACCACAAAACCACTTATTTCATCGCAGGCAAATAGCGCCTTATCCATCAAAGTGCTGGGCACAGTGGCATCTTTCCCACCATGCGCATTTATCGCCTGTATAATATGCGGATGCACATCGCGCTCTTTTAAATGCGACAACAATTTTTGCGGGTGCTCCTGTGGATACTTTTCCCAATCCGCATCGTGCAATAATCCGGCCACTCCCCACAGATCAACGTCCTGGCCAAACTTGCGCGCGTAAAAGCGCATCGCTGCTTCAACTGCTAGCATGTGCCGCACTAGCGCTTCGTTTGCTACCCATTCTCGCACAATTTGTAGTGCATCATCCCGCTTCATATCACCTCGCAAAATTATCGACTTTCCTTTACAGTGATACAGGCATAATATAACAAAAAACCAGAGGAGTTACACCATGGAAAAGTCTGAGATACAGCAGCGCTTGCAAAAAATTGATGAATTAAACGAGCACATTAAGGTAGCGAAGGATATGTTGAAAGATGTGCTTGATAATGATTCGTTGTACGGTGAGGTCGAGGAAGAGGCGAAAGCTGCCCGGGATAAAAAGAAACAATTAGTTAATGACATTTACAATCAGCCTGAAAATCGCAAAATTGTGGACGAGATAAAGGCTGACCGTGAGGAAATTACCACCCTTAAGGAAATTTTATCTGAGGAGCTGATAGAATACCGCAATCAACATAAGACCGAAACCATTGAGGGACTCGATGGCCAAGTGCGCATCTTCAAATTTTCGGTCAAACTCTCCCCCAAGCCCACAGACTAAAACTGATTAAAGAATCCGTTTAATTGCCACTAAATCCTTGCGGTCGAGTAATTTTTGTACCGGCTCCTCGATCACTGACCCGCCATCAGTTGCGTTCCATTTGGCATGAATCACTGTGCCATCGCCGACATATACTGCTACGTGTCCAATGCCGGTACGGAATTGCTCATTATAGCGCCCTTGCTTCCCTCGAATGAAGATTAAATCACCCACCTGAAGTGCGGATTCTTTTGCCTCAATTCGCTGTCCCAGAGCAGCCTGATCGATAGATCGACGCGGCAATGTAGTTCCGATCCGCTTGTATAGGTATTGTGTAAAGCTTGAGCAATCAAAAAATCTGGGAGCCTCACTCGGCTTCGCCCCATACTTATATGGCTTACCCAAGTGTTTGTAAGCATATTTGACTAAAGTTGCTTGAGCGTTTTTATTCAACATAATACTGATAGGGATTATGCCTTATCCCATTCCTCTTGATTGATTTCAGCTTGTCGCAAAATTTCTATTAGCAAAGGCTTGGAGATATCACCTCGATGAGGATTCGGGATGCGCACTTT
>CAZLPY010000038.1:0-9827 GCA_964561525.1 uncultured Candidatus Saccharibacteria bacterium
GCACCAAAGGATTTATTTCGCTATTTGCGAAAGAAAATACAGGATTAAGGCCTTTAACAAGGCCTTTTTCTGTGGTTCCAGAAACTATTTCTGCATAGGTTGGCACCACATCGAAAAGGACGTTAAAACAGGCTGCTCTAGCAAGCGGATTGATCTGTTGGAACAGTAGATAATCCAGGTGTTCCAGAAAATATTTCACCTTTGCCACAATTGCTCGAATATCCATAGGTTCTTCCTCCGTTTTAGTTGATTGCTCGGCCACTAAGTCTGCAATCTGTCCTTCAATCTTCATTAAATCTTCCTCCATATATTTAATTGCAATATCCGATTTCAAAATCCTAATCTTGTCGACTGTTTGCATGGCTTGAGCTTTTAGCCCGGCAATTCGCTCATCGATACTTACGTCGTCCTTGTGGCGCTCTGCCTCGCGCTTCTCCCACTCTGTGACAACCATCTGCGTAAGAGCCTCGGCGTATTCAGGCGTAATCTTAAGACTCGCTACGAACTTCTGAATTGTCTCCTCGAATTCTTTTACCGGAACTCTAAAGTAGTGCCCGCGCTTATTGCAGTGGTAGGCAGCATAATATTTACCCAGCCTGCCACGCGAGGCGCTCCCATAGAGGGGTTTAGAGCATTCGGGGCATAGAACCACCTTTTTATAGGGGAACTCGGCATTCTTGACGTTCTTCGCTACCCGGTACTCGGCCGGTTTGCGGCGGTATATCGAAACCTCGTCCCCGTCTTGCTCAATAGCCACCTTGCCCTTGTTTGCCTGGTTGAAGACGTCGATCGAAACAAGGCCGGGGAACTTGCATTTAGCCGGTTTGTCGCCCGTCCACTTCTCGGGGTTTACCCCGGCATAAACAGAATTCTCAATATAGTCTGCCAGCCGTTTGATAGTTAGCTCTTTGCCGCCGCTCTCGCCCGTAATCTCGGTCTTATCGCTCTTGCCGCGCATGCGCTTAATTCTCGTCCTAAATCCGAGCCTATTAAGCTCATCAACGATTTCAAAATCCGTCATAGTGCCCCGGCAGCGCAGCTCAAACATCTTGATGATAAAGTGGGCTTCATCGGGATTGGGGACTAGGATGCACCGCTTGCCGTTCGGCGTCTCGATCTTCTTAGTCATATACCCATGAGGGGCCATTCGCACCCAATAGCCCATACGGGCATAACGAATTTCCGCGCCAATCATGCGGCTCATAATATCGCGCATTTCATCTTTCGCTCGTTCAGCCTCAAGGATCTCGGATTTCTTGGAAGGAGAAAACACGCTCCACTTATATTGAACGCCTAAGTGGTCGAGAGTATTAATTTTTTCTGAACTAATAATTCCGTAAATATCGACAAGCTTAACGCCAATATTATCAAGCTGAGTCTTCAAATAATCGTATGAGTACGAACCGCCGCGCGTAAAACGATCGATCGATTTAATAACAAAAACTTTAATGTCGTTCTTGGGGTCTTTGCAGTAATCTATCACTTCCTGCATCGGCTGCTGGTCTTTTGACGCTGATTCGAGAAACACAAAGTACTTTTTATAATTGAGGTTCTTGCTCTGCCCAAAGCGCTCCATCTGCTCTTTTTGAGCCTCGGGTGAATCGCCCTCCGTTCCTTGCCGTACCGAGGACACGCGTATCGCGGCTACTGCGTTGATAGGTTCACCCTGGTCAGACATCGCTAACCTGCGACATTTCCTCGGAGGCCTGCCGGTTTGACACCTGTTCCGCTATGAGCCTGTCGATAATGAGGTTTGCAATAATTTGCAGACGCTCCTGAATAGGCAACGCCAGCTCAGAACTTGCATTGGACTTCTTATTTTTCGACCCCTTTGTTCGTCCCATTTCACCCTCCGCGTATCACGACTATACCTATGAATATAGTATACTATATCTATAGGTATAGCAGCAATATTAAAAATAGGCCTTTGCGAAAAGACCTATTAGGGTCATAATTTAGCCTACAATCGAGCCGTATCCGCCTCCTTATTATTTATATTCTATATACTGGAAACGCTATGAGTACACATCAACCCGTAACCCATAAGTCGCTCAATGACAAACAAATCTCAATACTTCATTTAATCTACCGCTTTCGCTTCGCAACCACAGACCTGCTTGCTAAAAGCCTAGGCAAAAAAGACAAAAGTGAAATGAACCGCCGCCTAAAAACCCTGTTAGTCCAAGAGTACATCGGTCGCAAATACGAGCCAAACTATCATTTGTTAGGGCGGCATGCGTCTTTTCACTTGCTGCCAAAAGGCATACGGGCGCTTAAGAGCCTGCCGGAAACAAAATCCGACCCGATGGTGCTGCGCAATATTTACAAGGATAAAACAGCCTCAGATCGCTTCATCGACCATCGACTATCGGCATTCGACCTGTATTGCCAGCTTAAGGAACAATATGGAGACCGCCTCCGATACTTCACCAAGAGCGAGCTTTCAAAATTTGAGTATTTTCCAAAACCGTTGCCCGACGCGTACTTGCGCTTAGATGCCGCCGGCAACGAAAGACATTTCCTGGTGGACCTCATCGACGATTCGCAGCCGTTCTTTGTGGCGGTGAGACGGGTCAAGCAATACATTAAATACGCCGAAGAAGGGGATTGGGAGGATGCCACTGGCTCGAAACTGCCAGTAATTTTACTTGCCTGCGAAACGCCGAGCTTTCAATATAAGCTGTCCAAGTTTTCGGAATCAGCAGTCGAGGACTCATACGAAGACGATCTGGTGATCGAAGTGATTATGCGAGAACAAATTAGCCAAATCCTCGATACAAAAAAGAAGGCCCGGCTGTCATAAAGACACCGAGCCTTCTTTCTAATATTCGCTCACGAGCATGACGGTTAATATTCTCCGGCAATCGCGCGAAACCGGGTCTTCCCACCCTCTCAATGCTTGATCGTAATAATCAATCTTCCAGAGCACCGTCTCGTCGCGCCAGATAATGATGCCAAAATCATGCTCACCGTGCGGATCGTTATCCTCGGTGAATTTATCAAACTTACGAACTTCACGCATCAACCCGACTAGATCATCTAGCCCTCTCACTCCAACAGTCATTACTACTCCAAAACCACTTCTACGAAACGAATCGTTCAAATCACAAATCTTGCTCGCTTGTGCTGTAGGCATTCTATCCTCCTTATTTTCTTCTCCGGCCGAGTCGACCTCTCGCCCTGGCAAAGGGGCAAGGCCAGGGCTGACCGTGTCAAGGTGGAGCCCCGCTTCGCTAAGCTGGAACGACCTTGATACGGGCAGACTTGGCCTTACGATGAGAAGACAGGGGAGAGGTAGCCTCGTTCTAAATGGCGGCTAGTATAATGACCGTATGAGTACGACTAAAAAGACCTTACGAGCCGTCTGCCCCATCTTTGGGTTAGGCTGGATTGTGTCCGACCTACAGATTCAAGGCGACACTGTTTTGCGCTTTATTGATCTGCTTAAAAAGGAGAACGACGAACTCGCGGCGGTCGGTTTGCGGGCAGTAAGCTATAAATGCGTTCTTGAGATAACACGGGAGTTCGACCCAAAGGACTATAGCGTCGACCCATGGTTTGAGATTCAGGCATTAGCACTCGACGTTGAAGCGGCTCTTCGCATTTACCACCCAGGAAAAATCGGGGTTGCGGCCGTCATCTATTACGAAACGACCAGCGCCAATCGGCAAGGATTCTTGATAGTTCAATACCCAACGGGCAGGAAGACTACCAAATAGACAAAACCAAGTTAGAGCAGTTCCCTGAGTTTTTTGCTGCATTTCGGACCGCGAACAAAGAAAAGCCCGTAGCGCTTCAATACTTTAGCCGCTCTCAACAGCGCTATGCGAATAATGACAAAGCCATAGACCTTTGCACTGCACTAGAAAACTTATTCGTCCCTAGCGCGAGCCGTGGAGAGAAGAAGGTTTTTCTAACCCAAGGCATTAACATACTCGGCTTCTCACAAACGGAAACGCAGATGATAAGCGACCTCTACCACTATAGGAACATCATAATTCACGGCGATCACCTCCAGCGCGCCGCGCTATTTACGAAAAAGAAGGGCAACTACACCTTCTCGTGGTTCGAGGATTGCGAGAATTTAGTTAGGCGTATTCTACAGCTATATATAGAGAAGCCCTGGCGTTAGTTAATACGGTGTTTGGCATCTGTTCGGTTAATTGATAATATTCAGGAATGAGAGAGTACTGCAAGTTCTGCAAGCGCGATCGTGCCATGTCTGCCGTTTGTGGTGGGGTGGGGAATAATTGCTACTATCGTAAGAGCGGGGTGGCCCATGTTCACTGCGCCGTATGTCATGCGCCAGTATTGCTTGAGCCTCAAGAGCCTCAAAGCCGAGTAAGCTACCATCAATTACACTAGGTTGAATACTTATGCTTCATGGGCTATAACGATATCAGATAGTTGTGAGCGTGGAGCCTAATTTGAGTACTTGCAGGTACATTTTTAGGTGCGAAAACTATCAAAATAAAAAACGGGCATAAAGCCCGTTTTTTATTTGCCAATGTTGGTTAACTAGTCGCAAGAAGCATTGTTTAGCAAAAAATACCCCGATTTATCAATGGATAGTCCGTAAAAAACGAGAAAAATCAAAAAAGACGCTGCCAATTGGTGGCGTTTATGTTTACAATAAGCAAGATGAGCAACACGAAGTTACGAACAATAGATTTATTCGCGGGCATCGGCGGAATACGCAAGGGCTTTGAAGCCACGGGGCGTTTTGATACCGTGTACGCGAACGATAACAACAAGTACTGCAAAACTACCTACGACTACAATTTTGACGAGGGAAAACTTACCGTAGCCGACATACGGGACATAAGCAGGCTCAACGGCAACGTACCCGATTTTGATTTCCTTATCGGTGGGTTTCCTTGCCAGGCGTTCTCCATTGCAGGGTTGGCGCAAGGATTTAATGACGCCAAGGGGCGCGGTACCTTAATCGACGAAATTATTCGCCTTTTAGTAGAGCAAAGCCAAGCGGGCAAAAAGGCCACTGGGTTCATGCTCGAAAACGTACGCAACCTGCAGGACCACGACGGCGGTCGAACTTACAGAATTATCCGAGAGCGCCTTGAAGGTGCCGGCTATGTGATCGACCAACGAGTCTATAACAGCCTGAACTTTGGCGTCCCGCAGAGTCGTCAGCGCATCTATATCGTTGGTTTTGCCACTCAGGCAATGATGGACTGCTTTGAATGGCCTGAGCCTGGCCCGGTAACGCGATTAAGGGTTAGGGATATCCTCGAAACAAACGTCGATCCGAAGCACTATTACGAGGGTAAGCCCCTCCACGCCCGAATTAAGGACGAAGTGACCAATACGGAATCAGTCTATGCATACCGCCGGAACTATATTCGGGAACATAAAACGGGGTTTGCTCCTACGCTCGTTGCCAGCATGGGCCAAGGCGGTCACAATGTACCGATCATCAAAGACTCGCAGGGAATTCGGAAGCTCACGCCAAAAGAATGCGCTCGCCTGCAAGGATATGACGACTTGAGAGTACCTCACGATCTCTCCGACCCTCAGATCTACAAGCAAATAGGCAACTCAGTCACGGTGCCGGTATGCCGTGCCGTCGCAAGTTCGATCATTAAGGCGGTAGACCTCGCCTCTGCTCCCTCGGTTGTAAAAATTAAGGTACTACAGGCCACTACTTAATATGTAACATATTCACGAAATGTTGACAACATTTCCGATATGTAGTAGTTTCCTTAGACATGACTGAAGATAAACACAATAAATTCCGCCGATTGGCAAAGATGCGGGGAGAACGCGTCCTCAAGGACTTAGGGCTGCTCTCCAATTTAGCCAATAAAAATAACTATTCATATTCTGACGAAGAAGTGAAGGTTTTGTTTGGGGCAATTGACGACGCACTCCGCGCCACCAAAGCCAGCTTTTATAATAAGAAGGAGCGCGGTATCAGATTATGAGTGAAGCTAACGAGTTAAAGTGGTCGTTTCCGCCCACATACGGTATTGCAGTTAACGGGTTTCACGATTCGGCCGGGGAGCATTTCCGAGGCGATTATGAGGACTACCTAACTCGCGAATCTATCCAGAACTCAGTCGACGCCCACACCGACGAAACAAAGCCGGTCAGAGTTGTATTTGAGTATAAGAAATACCCTGTTGCCGATCTTCCCGGCATGGCTGAGTTCCGAGGAATTCTGAAAAAGGCTGGTGATTTTTCTTCGAGCCAAGAGGGCGCGGCGGATTACTACACTGAGGCGTACGAACGTCTCGGCCAAAAAGAGCTGCCTGTACTACGGATCGGCGACTACAACACCAAAGGGCTTGATGGAGCCGACAATAATTACGGCCCTGATGGCAACTGGGCCAGACTGGTTTATATGGAAGGTGCATCTTCGCCAAAGGGTGCCGGCGGCGGCTCATACGGTATCGGCAAGGCCGCGGCATTCACGGCAAGCGGTGTTCGAGCTGTCTATTATTCCACACTCAATAGCAGCAAAGAGCGCGTTTTTGCGGGCAAGGCCCGCATTTCTAGTTTTTGCGACGACAATGGCAGGTTGATGAGCGGAATGGGGCAGCTCGGACTCGTGTCAGACGATGGTAGTAGCTTTAAGAGCGTACGCAACCCCGATCTAGTTCCGGCAGCTTTTAGGCGTGACGAGCAGGGGACCGATATTCACATTCTTGACTACCACCCTCTTTCCGACGACTGGAAAGTCCACATGATAGACTCTGCTCTTATCAATTTTTGGCCCGCTATATATGAGGGCAAGCTGGTTGTTGAATTTACGGATAATTCCGGCACCACAACGATCACCGCCGAGAACCTCAAGACAATGCTCGAGGAGCACGAAGCGGCGGCTAAACAGGCGATGCCTTACTACCTCGCGATGGCCGAGGGAGCAGTAGTGCAGGCAGACTTGAAGCACCTTGGGCCGGTAAAACTGTTTTACGCTTACGGGCAGGGTTATCCGCGCGAGGTTATGTACATGCGCAAGCCCAAGATGAAAGTGAATACATGGCGCGTTAACAATCTGCACCGCGATTACGCCGCCGTAGTGCTCTGCGAGAAGGAACCCGGAAATTCAATCCTCCGCGCAATGGAGCCCCCGGCCCATGATAATTGGGACCCCAAGAGCGAGAAGGGCAAGTACCAGACCCCTTACAAAGAGTTGCGCGATTTCGTCAGAAAGACGTTAAGCGACCTAAACGGCACCATCGACTACAAGCCGGAAGACGTCGCCGACTTAGGCAAATACGTTCCCGACAAGGACGAACGCGATGACCTCCAGGCTGTTCAAGCCGCTACCGGCAAACCAACGGGTACGGTGGACGAACAAGAATCCCCCGTTGAAGTAGCGAACCCAACCCCGCCGGCGCCACTAAAAGTGACGCGGCCTGAAACTCAGGTTCTAACGGTAGTGAGCGCAGCTAGGGGCGAGGACACCAATCGCCTCGGGACAAAAAATCGAACCAATGACACCCACGATGATAAGGCGTCTGACCATGAGGGCGGGAATTTGCCCCGCATGGAAACGAGCGGTCTCCGCTTCAGAAGCAAGACATACCTCAAAGACGGTGAGCGGGAGTACCTGCTGATCTTAAGCCCGGAAAGAGACGCGCAGGGGTCGGTTAGACTTATGGCCAGCGGTGAAGACGCAGACTATCCAGTCGCTCTAATATCCGCGCATGACTCACAAGGCCACGCGCTGGCCGTAAAAGGATCATTCATCGCTGGCGTTAGTCTAAAACAAGGTCAACCTGAAAAATTGACCGTAAGGCTGTCCAATAACCGCCGTTACGCATTAGGAGTTGAAACACATGAGCGTTAATCTCAAATCATATCCATTCCCGGTGGTTAACAATGAAAACGACGTCTCAGGACGATTTATTCCGGAAATCAAAAAAGAGGCCTACCCGGACTACTATCTTTTGCCCTACAGCCTTGAGCTGACCAATGCATCTCTTATGGCGTACATAAAGGCTCACCAAGCCGAATTCGTGATTCAAATATCTTGCTCGAATACCTTTTACCGGCAAGTATTCCGCAGTTACGAAACATCAGGGACAATAGAGCTTCCCTCAACAAAGCTAAGGGAAAAAGTTGAAGTCAGCTTCTACGTTTGTGCGACCGCCGATATTCACGACTACACACTCGATGGCCTCCACCCCGATTACGCAGGCGAAACATTCAGCGTTGAAAGAGGGGACGTATTGGCACTCGGTGGCACAACCTCGTTTACTGCCGATAAAACATATGACCCGCTTAACGCGCCTATTGATTCGCTTTTCCGGTTCAAACCCGGCATGCAGAAAGCTACGACCGAAGTCGAGCTTGATGACGATAAGATCGTAGTCGTTTTGCCCGAGGAAGATTTTATTCTTCAGGGACAAGCCGGGCAGTCAAATCTAAGCTCAATTATTCACGCTTCTGTCGTCCTACCCGTACTGGTGCATGCGATTCAGCAACTGAACGACGGCAAGGTCGACGACCATGCCTGGGCCGAACGGGTTCGAGAAATCGCCCGTGATCGTTCGATTACCCTCGTGGACCCTCTCATAGCTGCGCAGAAAATTCTCGGCAACCCGATAGATCGGTGTTTCAAAGACACGTTTGCTCATATTGAACGAGTTACAGGAGATGACAAATAATGGCTACAGAAAAAGTTTTCCGAAATGCTTATCTCAGTGAGCTTCGCGCCGAAATTAAAGCGGGCAATAGCCTGAGCGGTTACTATGAGCCCGCTCCAGAGTATGCTGACGACTGCACTTTTCCCCTGCAGGCGGAACTGATCGGCGAACGGCCTACACTCGTTCCAAGCGTAGACGCTGACGTTGATAACGCATGCCTACTCCATACATATTTGCAGAACCTGACGGCCGCACAGGCATCAGACAAAAGGCTGTGGGTTTATCTTACTCATTCCAGCTTCAGGGAATACGTCCAAGAGCGCTGGCCTTTGCCATATGCGCTCGAAGAATGCGACAACAAAGACAAGGCAAAGAGCGTCGCCAATTCTGTACTGCTCCACTGGTTTGTTGAAGGCACAGACAGTCGCTCTCTGAAACGACATGCATTGGCTCGGCTGTGGTGGGCGGCCCATCTCACCGTTGCGCCATGGGAACGAAATCCGGCATTTGAGAAATTGGCCGTGGACGACAGATACAAATACACCCGAATACTTCTAAGTAGCGAGACGCTTTTTACTGAAGTTACTGAGCGCGTCCTCGGAAGCTCAGACGTTATTCTGGTTCCACTCCTTGAGTTCATCGACAAAAATCCTGAGTATGCACCGCGCACACGCCTGCGCCCGCTGATGAAAGAGCTGAACCTAGCCTCGGGAATAAAGCGCCTGCCACTCCTGACTTACGAAGATATCTACGCGTTAATTGAAGGAATCGCCAAAGATATCACGGAAGAAGAGTCGGTAGCCGACACGACCCCTGTCGCTTCCGCGGCGTAGGCTAAATTGACAGCCATGAAGCCAGAAGATCAGCTAAAACTCAAACAGCTTAAGGCGGCACTATTTGGGGCGAACCCGTCTACCGAACTTGTGCCCAACAAAAGAGGGGCACGAGGGATAGTGAACGGGTCGGGAGGCATGACCCTCCATGACAAAGCCCGGATTCAAGACTACCAGTCAAAAATTGCGTTAGAAACAACAAAGTTAAACCGATTCCGAGACCAGTCGGCGCATAAGACTTTGCTTAGTCCGGGTACGCGCGACCGCCTACAGCGGGAAATAAACCGACAAACAGCAATAATTAGCAGCCTAACATTGGCCGTATCGAGAATAAAAGCCGGGCCCGGACGTAAGCAAAAAGATCAGCCTGAGCTGCTCCGCA
>CAZLPY010000039.1:0-9388 GCA_964561525.1 uncultured Candidatus Saccharibacteria bacterium
ATCCCAATGGCCGATGCCGTAACCCCTGATCCGACGTAAGGTACATCCAACACCTCCAATAGGCCTTGAATGGCCCCGTCCTCGCCTCCTGTACCATGAAAACAGGGGACAACAACATCGGGACGATACGTTGATTTACTAAATAAAATCCCCGGGGCTTGTTGGTGAATAACTTGATGATCGAAATAGTTTTTGACAGGGTGCGTCTTAATGCGTTTTTGAAACTCGGTGAACGACTCTGCAGTATCTTTGCTGTAAAAAGACCCGTCCTTAGCCCAATAAAGAGGTACTAAATGGTACTGTTGTTGGTCAGCGTTTTTGAGTACCTGAAGCGCGGTGATTACCGAAACATCGTGCTCTACACTCGGGCCCCCAAACATTATCACTAAATTCTTTTTACTCATGCAATCAGTATATCACGAGGCAAGCTGATCCTAAAATGGGTTGTCATGCCTAATTTGAAAGCGTACCATAAGAACATATTTCTGGTACCTCACATCTTAAACCCCGCAACACTCTCCAACCCCTAACAGGAGGTATACCCATGGTTTTAGCGGATAACCCGATCCTTTGCGCCATTCATTCCTTAGCTCGCGTGCCAGACCAAATCCTGGTAGTACGATGCCCTGATGCCGGGTTCGATGAACTCAATCGTGTTACTGACGATGTGCTGCGAGTGGTTGTACGCATTGGCCGTGATTGGCAACGCGTTGGCGAGGATTTTATGCCCCACGAATTTCCGCATATGTGCGGATTTCGCTACGTCGACGATCCCCGCAACGTTCCCAGCCAAGCTCGATTGGCCCTTGCAATATAACCCCTTGGTACTAGAAATTACCGGGTGCTTCAAAGACGAAGTGTCCGGTCTTTTTTATTGATGCTACGAATACGAAAATAACAACGGATTAACCCCACGCTTTCAAGGGAGAGGGAAGTGCCAATCTGCTCGTAATGCTGGACGTAGTAGATGCTAGCAATTCTTCACCCTTAGCTCTGGCATCTTTCCGGCTCGTTGCCAGCCTTATTAAATGAAAGGGCTGCCTGCGCCGAAAGCCTGCCTCGAGCGGCGGGCTCGAAGTTGCCACGCGTCTTAGTCCCAATCCAGAGACCCGCCGGTTTTATACTCCGTGACGCGGGTTTCGAAAAAGTTCTTTTCTTTTTTTAGGTCAATCACTTCACTCATCCAAGGAAATGGATTTTTGGAGTTCCACTGTTTAGGGAGTCCAATGCGCTCCAGGCGCCTATCTGCAATGTACTCAACATATTTTGATACTTGATCAGGATTTAGGCCCAAAATACCTTTGGGCAAGCAGTCATCGACGTAGGTTTTTTCTAATTCAACCCCTCTTTTGATGTTGTTGACTAAGGTTTCTTTAAATTCCTTGGTCCATATTTTGGGATTTTCCTCAACGATTCCGTTAATCAAATCGGTACCAAAAGCCAGATGCACCGATTCATCCCGCAAGATAAACTGAAACTGCTCTGCTACACCAATCATGCGATTCTGGCGCTTGAACGAAAGCATCATCACAAACCCAGCGTAAAAAAAGATGCCTTCCATAATCACGTAATAGCCGACTAAATCATGCACAAATTTTTGAATATTTTCGAGCGAATCAGTTTTAAAATCTTGATCAAGCAGCGATTTAGTAATCTCGATCACAAAATCGTCTTTGTCTTTGATCGATGGGATTTCGTTGTAGGCGTTGTACACTTCGTCCGGATTAAGCCCTAAGGTATCACAACAATAAATAAACGTATCAGTATGAATCGCTTCCTCAAACCCTTGGCGTAATAGATATTGACGACATTCCGGATTAGTGACGTGACGGTAGATTGATAGCACGATGTTGTTAGCGGTTAGACTCTCCGCGGTGGAAAAAAAGCCCATATTACGCATAATTAAGCGCCGTTCGTCGTCGGATAATCCACCACTGCCACGCTTCCACATCTCAACATCGTCCTGCATCGGCACCTCATCCGGTACCCAGTTGTTGGCCACACCAGTTTTGTAGTAGGTGCGCGCCCAAGCGTACTTCATCGGCAGAATTTTATTCGGGTCAGTCTCTGTAGCGTTCAGCAGTGTTTTTTTTATCAGTTTCGCTGGCATCAAGCTCCTTTAATTTATAGCGTCATCGAAAGTGCCGTTGTCTCATTTATCTCCGCCACCGCCACATTTTTAGTCGCTTTGCCGTCATTCAAAATGGCCGATGCTTCGATTGTTTGTACATCTACCGTGCTTTTTTCTACACTCGATGCTCCCAGAGTGCGCAAATAATACGTCGTCTTCATACCAAGCTTCCAGGCCAGCATGTAGGTATCGGCAATATATTTACCAGAGGTGGTGTTAACAAATAGATTAAATGATTGACTCTGATCAATCCATTTACCGCGATGAGCTGCAACCCGCACCAACTTTTCCGCATTTAACTCAAATACTTCCTTATACTTGGCTTTAAGCTTTCCAGGAATAGTATCGATATCTTGCAGGCTACCATCATGTTTTTTAATGTCCGAAAGCATCTCATCGTTCCATAGCCCAAGCCTTTTCAGGTCTTCAATCAAATACTTATTCACAACCGTGAACTCGCCACTCATGTTTGATTTAACGTACAAGTTTTTATAGATCGGTTCAATGCAAGGATAGCAACCGCTGATGTTTGAGATGGTAGCAGTCGGCGCAATCGCCATGGTGTTAGAGTTCCTCATACCGTATTTTTTGATCGATTCCTTCACCGGCGACCAATCCAGTTTGCCCGCGCGAGAGATCGGAATCTCCATGCCACGCTCCTTTTGCAACAAGTCCAGCGTCTCAACAGGCAAAATACCTCGATCCCATTTTGATCCTTTGAACGTTTTATAAGCACCGCGCTCCTTGGCTAACTGTGAAGAGCCAAGAATCGCATAGTAGCTTACAAATTCCATGCTTTCGTCAGCAAATTGCACCGCAGCCTCCGAATCAAACACGATGTCCTGCAAATACAGCGCATCCTGGAAACCCATGATGCCAAGACCGACCGGGCGATGTCGCATATTTGAAATCTCTGCTTCTTTGGTGGGATAATAGTTTACATCAATCACGTTGTCCAAAATGCGCATTGCGGTAGAAACAGTATCTTTTAGCAACTCCCAGTTCATTTTTCCATTCTGCATATGACGAGGAAAGTTAATGGAGCCCAAGTTGCATACCGCTGTTTCTTCAGCGGAGTCATTTAAGGTAATTTCTGTACACAAATTTGAGTTATGCACTACTCCGACGTGGTCCTGCGGGGAGCGGACATTTGATGGATCCTTCCAGGTCATCCAGGGATGACCGGTCTCGAATAGCATGGTGACCATTTTTCGCCATAATTGCTTGGCCGGCATGGTTTTAAACAACGTAATTTCACCCAGAGCCGCCATTTTTTCGTACTCAATGTAGCGTTTTTCAAAGGCCTTACCGTAGATGTGATGCAGATCAGGCACTTCCTCAGACGAAAAGAACGTCCACTGACCATCTTCAAGCACGCGTTTCATGAATAAGTCCGGTATCCACGACGCAGTGTTCATATCATGAGTGCGGCGACGCTCATCACCAGTATTTTTGCGTAGATCCAAAAAATCCTCATAGTCAAAATGCCATATCTCTAAGTAGGCGCACGTAGCGCCGCGCCGCTTACCACTGCGATTAATGGCCACCGTAACGTCGTTTGCAATTTTAAGAAACGGCACTACACCTTGGCTACCAACATTGGTCTTTTTAATCAAAGCGCCGGTGCCTCGTAGATTGGTCCAATCCGTGCCGATACCGCCGGAGTATTTTGACAACTGTGCGTTATCACCGTAGACCTTAAAAATATGACCAAGATCATCCTCAACCGTATTCAAGTAGCATGACGACAATTGTGCAAAGGTGGTACCGGAGTTAAACAACGTCGGAGTGGAAGGCACGTAGCGCATGGTGGAGATAACTTCATAAAATTGCTTGACTCGATCTGTTTTGACAGCACCTTCATTTATAGCAACACCCATTGCAACGCGCATCCAAAATGCCTGCGGAGTCTCAAGCTTTTTTTCGCTAGCCTCTTCCCGCAAAAAGTAGCGGTCGTACAGTGTTTGAAACCCGAGATATTCAAAAAGTTGATCACGCTCGGGCTTGAGTGTTTTTGCCAGCTCCTCCAAATCAAAATCGAGCATTTCATTCACTAGTCGCTTCGATTTCACCGCATGTTTAATGTTATGAATGAAACTTGCCCGATAATCTTTGGTTAGATTTTTCGAGCCAGCCCCAGCAAACACCTCCTCATAGAGATTGGCCAGTGCTAATCGGGTCGCGATGGTGGAAAAAGCTGGATCTTTTTCGATGTATGCCCGCACAGTCAACACCTTTGCAGTCCCAAGTTCAGCCACCGTCATACCGTCGAACATGTTGGATTCGCAGCGCTCAACCAGCACCCCAATGTCTGCAATCTCCTCATAGCCTTTGCAGGCCATCTCAAAATCACGATACATTAGCTCAGGCTCAAACAGCACTTTTTCGCCAGAGTTTTTAGTAACATAAAATTTTTTCCGCGCGATTTTTTGTAGCGTCTCTTGTTTCTTCTTTTCGCGGATTTTGTGATGCTCCGCTCGATACAAAATGTACGCTTTTGCCACCTCATACAAGTCGTACTTCATCAGAGCAATTTCGACTATGTCTTGAATCGATTCAACGTCCGGAGTGGCGGCGTTATCGTATTTTAGTTCCAACGCCTGTAGTACGAAATCAGCTACATTATCGAGGATAGTTTGATCAATATCAGGATCAACGGCCACCGCTGCGCGACCGATGACACGACGAATTTTTTCCTTTTCAAAGTCAACGATCATACCGTTGCGTTTTTTGATCTGTGTCACCATAGTAAAACCGCTCCTTACAATCAATTGTTGGTTTTTGCTCTGTCACCGCACCTGCATCAGTAAAAAAAGAGGCCCCCAAATAAGCACGTTACCGTGCCCCCATACATATGAGAATACGTGGGGCAAAATGCCCTGTCAACTCTGTTACTAAGGACATTTTTATGGCATATTAATGATATAAATTTAAAAAACCGAAATCTGCTATAAAGTCTAAATACAAAAATGTTTTGGATTTGGCTGGCCCTCCGAAGCCTTGGCGCTGAATTTTCTAAAATTCGTCGCTATTGACGAAGGATCGGTGGTTCGGATCTACACATCAAAGGAGCTGTTGTGATAAACCAGAAAACAAAATCAATCATTCAGGAAATCCTGGCCGAGGCTGATGTAAAAATTAATGGCGCGGGGGCTGCTGATATTCAAGTCCATAATGATCGGTTTTATCAGGCGGCGTTATCTGCTAACACCATCGCTCTCGGCGAATCATACATGGCCGGCGACTGGGACTGCGATCGCTTGGATCAATTAATTGCAAAGCTGATTAACGCTAGCCTCTATTCCTATTTGTCTCGAGATAAAAAGCGCCTAATGCATTTACTCTATCTTCGCTTAATCAACCAAGGAAAACCAAGCCGAGCGTTTCAAGTAGCGGAAAAACACTACAATTTAGGCAATGACCTGTATCAAGCCATGCTGGATAAGCGATTGGTCTATACCTGTGGATATTGGAAAAATGCCGATAATCTTGATCAGGCGCAAGAACATAAGCTTGATTTAATTTGTCAAAAAATTGGCCTGAAACCTGGTATGCGAGTACTCGATATCGGTGGAGGATGGGGTAGCTTTGCCAAATTTGCCGCTGAAAAATATCATGTATCAGTGGTAAATATCACTGTTTCCAAAGCTCAAGTAGAGTTAGCGAACGAGCTATGCCAGGGTCTTGATGTTGAGAACCGCTTGCAGGACTATCGTGAAGTTAATGAAAAATTTGATCGAATGGTGTCGATCGGGATGTTCGAGCATGTCGGCCGAAAAAATTATCGTACCTATTTTGAGGTCGCTCGACGTAACTTAAAGGATGACGGACTGTTTTTGCTCCATACTATGGGAGGAGTGAATAATGCGGCCATCGTTGATCCATGGGTGGCTAAATACATTTTTCCAAACGCCGAGCTGCCTTCAGTTGAAAACATCGGCTCAAGTATTAATTCACTGTGGATAATGGAGGATTGGCATAACTTTGGAGTAGATTACGCCACTACGCTACGCGCCTGGCACAATAATTTTGAATCTCATTGGCCAGAGTTAAAAGGCAAATATGACGAAACATTCTACCGCATGTGGCGTTTTTACCTCTTGAATGTAGCTGGAGCATTTGATGCGCGGATGATTCAGCTGTGGCAAACGGTGCTCTCACCCCACGGCGTAGTGGGTGGCTACACATCGATACGCTAATATGTGGACACAACATCAAATTGAACAGCACGTTATTGCTGCTGGTGTATTAGAGCAGATTATAATTGATGTGTTTACATTTATTAGGGAGCACTCTAAAACAAATGAATATGAAATTCAGCGATATATTTTAGAGCAATACCGACAACATAACCTAAAAACTTTTCCTGCCACCCCGATTGTGGCGTTTAATGCAAGCGCGGCTGACCCACATTACTTTCCAACAAGCAACAACGCAAAGCAACTCGTACCAAATACCTTGATTGAGATTGATATGTGGGCTGCGTTGCGCGAACCGGGTGCGCCATTTGCCGATATCACCTGGATGGCTTTTTACGGCGACAAAGTGCCAATAAAGATATTGGACGTGTTTAATATAGTGGTTGAGGCGAGAGATAGCTGCATTGATTTTATTACCCAAGAACTAAGGAAGGGCATAATGCCGATCGGTAGCGATTGCGACAGGGACGCTCGTGAAGTGATCACCAAAGCTGGATATGGTGATACATTTATCCACTCCACTGGCCATTCCATAGGCACCACTTCACCACATGGGCGCTACGGGGCCTTAAGACGGACCAATGGCAGACCGCTACACACAAACCTCGGCTACACTATTGAACCCGGAATTTACCTGACAGGCGAATTTGGGATGCGCAGTGAAATTAATTTTTATATCGACGATTCGCATCAACTTATTATCTCAACAACAATTCAGCATACCCTCGTACAAATCTAAATAACTATGCCTAGGCTTATTTATTTAGTATAATTATGGCTATGCGGCTTTCAAAAATTACAAAAGATATTTTACGACTAGCAAGCACCGGAGCTCTGCTATACGTTGTTTATGGCTCGCCATCTTCCGCGAGAAAAATGAACAACATTATTGCGAAGCAGCTATCTTCAAAAGTCAGGCATTATTACAAACAACGGATTCACTTACTCGAGCAACGTGGCTTAATCTATCTCGGAGGAGAAAAGATTGTGTTGACCGCGGCGGGAAAAAAGCTTCTGCAAATAGTTCAGAATGAGGAAATACAGATTGAGAGGAAAAAATGGGATCGGACATGGCGGCTCGTCAGCTATGATATTCCAAACAGTCATAAACAAAAACGAGACGCCTTTCGCCGTCGAATTGAGAAGCTAGGCTTTGAGCAAATCCAAAAAAGTCTCTTCGCTTTTCCTTATGAATGCAAGGAGGTGATTGCGGTGCTGGCTCAGCAATACAAAGTAGCGCCATATGTTATCTATATGCAGACACAACATCTCCCTATGGAACAGCGCCTCAGAAAATATTTCGATCTAATTCCAATTAAGTAAGCCTAAGCATGATTAATTGGAATATAGCGTAAGAGCCATTTGAACTAACTTCTGATTTTACTAACATTTGATTCTATGTGATATGCCTGTGCGTGATGATGAACAATATCAACCAGTTGCTGATGTAACACACCATTTGAAACAATCGTCCCTTTAATTTCACCATCATAGCGCTGGTCGTTGCCGTACAAATCAGTCATACGTCCGCCCGCTTCCTCAACGATAACTTTTGCAGCGGCCGCGTCCCAAGCATTTCGACCAGGGAAAATCGCTGCTAAAAACTCACCACATGCTACCAGCATGTCCATATATAATATTGAATTATAGTTCGCCATCTTCGCCCCAATCGAGTTAAGACGTTCAGCGACTGGCCACAAATCAAGCTCTGCTCCTTTGAATGCAACGTAACCAATTAGGCTATTTTTGATTACCGCCTGATCCGAAACGTGTATAGTCCTTCCGTTCAAACGCGCGCCTTTGCCTTTGACAGCTACAACGAGGCGCTGCATCAACGGATCGTGAATGACCCCAAGTTGCGGCTCTCCGTCCCTGATCAGCGCTAGCCCAAACGTACACAAGGGCGAACCATGACAAAAGGGGATGGTGCCATCAATCGGGTCACACACCCACACATATTCACTACTATGCTTAAGGTCGCTCCCTTCCTCAGCCAACACCGAGTGCTCAGAGAATGTTTGGCGCACTGAGTCAATTACCAGTTGATTGATGGTGGTATCTGTTTCAGTCAGGGGAGTATTATCGGCCTTCCACTCCTTTTGCATCCCTAACATAAAATTTGACTTAATAATCTCGCCTGCCTGCCGGGCCAAATCCTCTGCAAACGCTAGATATTCTTCCATTACGTTTCCTTGTGTGTTTGAACAAGTATTTTGCGACATGTCCCATACTTACCAAAATGGCTAAGAGCGAGTGATGTTACGGTAAAATGAATGGGGGTGTCAAAGCTCGGCGGATCAGCAAACCCAAGCGTGACGTGCGGATCGTGAGATTTTTCCGCATAATTATTGATCCAGTCTATTGTCATCTGATCAATATCATTTTCGTCAGGATAGAACATATCTGGTGTTGCTTTCAACTTATGGAAAGGTGTCATAGTTCGTATCACCTGTTCCTGCAATTCCTGAAGTCCCGAACTATTCTCAATACTAAATCCACAAGTTGTATTTTTATACATCCCACCAATCGTCAATGACATTGGCAAGAGCTGGTCTGCAATAAGTTGCAGATTATTTTTGATGTGCGAAATGTCTTCCGAATCAACAACCCCCATATCTAATGAAATATGCGGCAAATAATCGATCTTGTTTAAAATAATCTTTTTATCTGATTGTTTGAGCATTTGATTGTATCGAATTGCTAGATCAGTGATGACGGGAGGCAGCAATAATACTACATCGACGGCCAAATGATGTTTTTCGTCATTTTTCATGCATCGTCCCTTCGGCCCGTAGTTGCTCCTTATCAGTCGCAACAATTACCTCCACAAGCTGTTGATGAATTTCGGGGCAATTACTAATAATGAAGTGCCGCTCGCGGTCATTTTTCAGTAGTTTACCAGCCATATCAGTCACTACCGCTCCGGCTTCTGCGGCGATCAGGCGCCCAGCCACAAAATCGTACAATTCGGTCCCTTCATTGATGATTCCTTCAATTCGCCCGGCTGCTAGTAACCCTAAATCAAGCGCGACTGACCACATGATCAAATAACGCATAC
>CAZLPY010000040.1:0-9355 GCA_964561525.1 uncultured Candidatus Saccharibacteria bacterium
TGACTGATTTCGAAGGCAACCCATGGACCTATCAGTCAAAGCAACTTGTTGCTGCAAATCCTCATTTGCATCCCATTTTACTGAAGCTAATGCAAGGTTTGTAGGGATTATTTTATACAGTGAAGTACGACGAATCGCCACATTTTCGTATGGTCAATTAGTGTTGCCAATTTTGATCTAGTTATACAGTTTTAACACTTGACAACCATTTGTATGATACTATATGATGGAGCTTGTGTGTTTGTATCATAACTCGTTGATTCAACATTGCATTTTTCAAAATTGTCGGCTCTCGGGCATTGTTCTGCCCGAATACTATATCATAGTCCGAAAGAGGAACTTCATGATCAAGCGCGCGGACACAAGCAACGGGACTGAAGAAACCCTTGTATGTGACGGCACCGGATGCGGTGCAAACCTCCTTGTCCGACTCGGCTTGCGCCAGAATGGCTGGACGATTTCCAAAGGCGATTTTGAGGATTATCATTATTGCCCTTCGTGCTCCTCAAGCCAAAGAGTCGGGATGCAACCAGAGCTGCAGACGGCGTAGTATCCATCGCATCTTTCGTCTGCTCCTGCAGCCTTACCCAATTTCCGCGCCCGGTCCATTAAGACCGGCGCTTACAATACCCCTTCCTGCCCGCCCGCAGGAGGGGGATTATTTTATTGTGGCATCAATGATTTTAGTGTATAATATAGATAATGCGAGTGTAGCATAGTGGTAATGCGTCTGCCTTCCAAGCAGATGAGAGGGGTTCGATTCCCCTCACTCGCTCCAAAAAAACGCGTGGTGGCTTTCGGCCCGACCATTTCCGCAAAACCTGTAGCAACAGGATTTGCAGGAGGCGTCGGGGTGAAACCACTAGCACACGCGTGGCAACTTCAGGCCTGCAAGCTCAAGGCAGGCTTTCAGCACAGGCAGTCCCGCGAAGCTTGAAAAGCGGAGTGGGGCAACGAGCATGAAAGGTGCCAGAGCGTAAAGGCGACGAATTGCTAGCATCACGTGGTGACTCCGAAGCTCGCACACACATCGTAACCTTTCCAAAAGGTTATTTTTATTTTGAGGGTATGCTATCATGGCCTCATGGCAAAAGCTAAAAAGTCAAAACTAGATCAATTATTGCAACTGGTACGCTTAACCCATCAATTTCGTGATGTTGAACGCATCATCCTAAAAGATGGTAAAAATGCTTGGGAAAACGACGCCGAACATAGTTATCAGCTAGCAATGCTGGCATGGTATATCGTAGAGATCGATAAACTGCCACTGAATGCCAGCAAAGTCATTCAAATTGCGCTCGTACACGACCTTGTTGAAGTGTATGCCGGCGACACACCAATTTTTGGCGATGAGGAATTATTGGCCACGAAGCAAGCCCGTGAAATGGCTGCGATGCTGCAGCTAAAAAAAGAATTCCCGCTGTTTCAAGGCATGAACAACTTAATTGAGGAATACGAATCACAAACTTCGCTCGAAGCACGATTTATTAAAGCCTTAGATAAATTGGAGCCAGTGATTAATATCTTTCTTGATCAAGGGCGTTTGTGGAAAGTAAAAGGCATCACGTTGCAGCGCCTACTCGACGCAAAAGATGTGATACCGCAAATTTCCTCTGAATTAGCGCCTTATTACAAAGAGCTGCGTACTATGCTAAATCAAAACCGTCAAGAACTTTTTAACACTGCAGATCGGAGTCAGCGAGAAATCAAGCCAGGGCTCTACCAACACTACAAAGGCCATCACTATCGTGTGATCGGAACAGCTCTCCATACTGAAACCGAGGAGCAGATGGTGGTATACACGCGTGAAGGCGAGAGCGAGTTGTTCACCCGCCCGCTTACTATGTTCCAGGAAACAGTTGAAGTTGATGGCAAACAAGTGAATAGATTTACAAATATCGAAGAGAATGATGAAGTACAATAAATTGATAAGAGATAAAATCCCCGAGCTCATTGCGTCGCACGGCGGCACTTCAAAAACCCATGTTGCGGACGGCAACGAATTTTGGGTAAAATTGAAGGAAAAGTTGGTTGAGGAAGCACAAGAATTTGTGAAAGACGAATCTGAAGCTGAGTTAGCGGATCTGCAAGAGGTAGTAGAAGCAATCTGTACATTCAAAAAATACGATACTGATCAGATTACATCCATAAAACAATCTAAACTTGAATCTCGAGGAGGATTTACTAAGAGACTGATTCTTGAGGAGTCATCCGACAACTGATAGACACAAACACAAAAATATTGTAGAATTTAACTCTGTCGCCAAAGTAGCTCAGTTGGTAGAGCAGTACTTTCGTAAAGTAAAGGTCAGGGGTTCGATCCCCCTCTTTGGCTCCAAAAAGACTTTTGAAACGAATTTATTTCTTCTCAGTGACCCAAACCCAGTGACGCCAAAACAGTAGCAGTGCTACGAGCATTAAAATGATATCAGTTGTAATGGTGCGGTCAGCTTGCAAGGTTGCGCTGGTACTGGCGTTGGCTCGATCGGCATCGTAGGCTGCCCGAAGTTGATCGTCAGTCGGAACGTAGGTTGGTTGCGTATCCTTAAGGGGAGTTGGGTAGGATAATTTGCTAATCTTATAGGATTCAAACGACGAGAGATCACTCGGTCCGACCGGGCCGTAGGCTCCTTGACTAGCATGCAACGGATCTTTCAGATTATAGAGCGCCCCAATCAACGAGCTAATCGAGACAAGAACGACAATAATTGCCACCAAACAAACAAGATACCCATATATTTTGCCGATCACGTGCATTTTTTCGCTCATTTTATACTCTTTTTTGTTATTTCTGTCCTCACTTGAGCATTATAAGTATCAATAGTTTAACAACTCGGTATTACAATGAAAATTAGAACTTGTATCCTGCGCCAAGCGATCCTCCTAACCCAGTTGGATTAAGATCTGCCTGTGCAGATATGTTGATGGTAGAGCCATTGGATAATTTGACCCCTGGTGTGTCCAGCTTAATAGTTGCGCGGTGATTGATCCCACCGATAATATTCCCGCCAGTCAAACCAAGCCCCGGACACCCAGCATAATGAGCCTCTAACACCCAACTTCCACCGAAATCCCAATCTGCATTGACATTTAAGCCAGGGTGGATATTGAGGACGTTAAGGCTGGCACCGGCACTAAAATTCTTGGTCAATTGAAACTGCCGACCTTTTGTATTTGGGCCAGCAAAACTCTTAATTGCCTTCACCCACTTAAGGCCACTTTGATAGTAGGTTACAGCATCATTAAAGGTAATAGTTTTCACCTTGCTCAAGGAACCCTTGGCACGATTTGCTAGCCAAGGACCAATATCATTGGTCAGTAAAGACAAATTAGCATCTAGGGCTTGTTGCGCCGCGTCCGGAGTGTCATAGTGCTTCAAGTAGAACGATAATACCTGGCTGTTATATATGCTGAGTTTGCTCTGGATATATGCATCCAGCGCGGCTTTCACTTGCTGAGATTCACTACTCATGGTCTGGTCGCCAACATTAGCAAAATGAATTTTAACCGCACCAGAGTTACTATCTACTTCCGAATCCCAACCCTGGTCGTTGTTGCAACCATAGCCAGAATAACCTGGGCCCGTTGTAGCATCTGGAACCAACGTATCCAAGTCAAAACCGGAGGAATATTGGTTGATCTGAGTAGTCGTGGTGCTTGTGGTGGTTGATGCGGATGGACGAGTGCGATTACTGACGTTATCGGCTAAGACGCCGATGCCGATACCTAACAATAAGGCAGCAACAAGCATCAAATGTATATGGGGATTCAACTTATTCATTAATCCTGCTCCGTGGACGCTGGATTAACTATATCACATTGGATGAGCTGACAATATCAAATATTGTGGATAACTATCAAAAAACTGGTGGGCTTGCAAGCCCACCAGTCAATCTGTGTGGAAACTATGAGGGGATTGGATGTTCCTTCCCCTTCCTTTTGGCGATCGCCGGTTTGATAAAGCGGCTGCCAAATTTTGTCAGCTCTCGGGCCAGGCCCTGGATATGCTCGGGTTTGACTCCAAGCGCCGTCACCTCTCTCGGGAGCTTGACCTGGTCACCAAATACCGAGAGAAGCCCACAGGCATCCATGGCCTTTGCCAGATCCTCCACCTCACGAGTTGACATCTTGCTGACGACGTCCGCGATTTCATCTCGCAGACCGTTCTCAGCTTCCCGGCCGATTTTGGCTCCAACCCTCTTCATCGCGCCAATCACGGAGCTTACGAGTCGATCCTGAGATGACCTAGGCATCTGGGCCTGAGACGCCGGCTCGGATTGAGCAAACACCGGCAGCGACGTCAAAACGAGAACGAGAATGAGCAATACTCGCTGAATCATGAAGTTCTCCTTGGAAAGGGCGGCAATTGGCAGATCAATGATGCTGACAATTGCCGCAGAATACTCATATATTATCATATTTGTGCAAAATTGTCAATAGCAAACCAGCCCCTGAGGACTTTGGTGCATATATTACACGTTCTAGATGCTCCTGATGATTGAGCTGCTAATATCAGAGTGTTTGAGCCACCAGTATTGCTTCCTCAACCAAGCGGTTGGAATAGCCCCATTCATTATCGTACCAGGCTACCACTTTGACTAAATCACCGTCGACAACCTGCGTTAGGCCTAAATCGACGATCGCCGAGTAGGAGTTGCTAATAAAATCGGACGAGACGTTTGGCTCCTAAGTATAGGTCAAAATGACTTCACACATTTTGCGCCGAGCCGCTTTTTTGAAGGCGTCATTGACCTGCTTCACCGTTACTTTTTTCTTTAAGAGGAACGTAAAATCAGCCAACGATACTACTGAGGTTGGCACCCGAATGGCCAAGCCGTCAAAAATGCCTTTCATCTCTGGCACTACTTGATGAGTGGCACTGGCTGCTCCAGTTGAAGTCGGCACGATGTTCATAGCGGCAGACCTTGCCCGGCGTAAATCTTTATGCGGACCATCTTGTAAGTTTTGATCTGCGGTGTATGAGTGTACCGTGGTCATCATCGCTTTTTTGACCCCAAATTCACTTACCATGACAGAAGCAACAGGAGTGATGCAGTTGGTGGTGCAAGAGCCGTTTGATATTACTGGTTCTTTTTCGTATTGGTGCGAGTTTACTCCAAGCACAAACATAGGTGCACTCTCGCCAGTGCTCGGAGCGGAGATGATCACCCGTTTTGCTCCCGCCTTCAAATGTTTACCCGCTCCAGCCGCATCGGTAAAACGACCAGTGCATTCAAGTACAATATCAACGTTGTGCTGTTTCCAAGGAAGTAATGATGGATCTTTTTCAGCGTGTACGTCAATTTTGTGACCGGCCACTATCAGATGTTTATCATCATGCCCTACATCCTCGACGTATGGACCATAGTTGGTGTCATAGCGTAGTAAATGCGCCAGAGTGGCGGTATCGGTAAGATCATTAATAGCCATTACTTTTAACATCGGCTTAGTCAGCGCAATTTTTAATGCGCTTCGCCCGATGCGCCCAAAGCCATTGATTGCCACATTTACAGACATTTTGTTTCCCCTCATATATTAATTTAATTTTACCACTACATCCCACAATGACGAATGTCCAATTCCTAATTTCTAATCAATATTTAAATGCCAAAATGATCGTTGATACATTGAGATTCTTTTAGACATTCGTCATTAGAAATTGGTCATTTTCTATACACGATCCCGGTCTTTGCTCCTACATGCATTATAACATGCTCTGCGTTGCTTAACCCTAACCCTGCAGCGTCGGCGAAGGGCAGGCCATGCAGTAGTCCAGCTACAATTCCACTGCCCATGGCGTCACCAGCCCCAGTTTCATCCACCGCAATTATCTGATGCGGTTCAAGACTGGTAATGTGACCGTTATCGATGATGCAGGCGCTACGACCGCCATTGGTCACAATGCCACGCCCTGCACCGAATTGATGTAATAGTGACCCAAGCCCATGGACATCATCTTGCACACCCAGTAACTGCTGCGCCTCATCCACATTCACCATAAAAAAACTGCATCGTGCTATCAGCCGCTTAACGTGGCTCTGGTGTTTTTTTAGATCGTTTAGGCCTGGATTCCAAGCAATCTTGATTTGATGTTCGCTTGCCCAATCGAAAATGTAATCGAGTGCCTCAATCGAGCCATTGATCGAGGTGATGTACACCCAACGCGCAGCAACATCATCCAGTATGGCGAGATCGTGTGGATTCAGTGCTGCAGCGGAACCCCGATCGGTAAAAATAGTGCGCTCGCCGTCTGGATCAACAATGATCACTGCCTGGCCCGTGTGACCTTCTGTGTCACGAATGAGCAAGTGGGTCGCCACACCTTCAGCGTCAAGCTCATCAACCACAATTTTTCCAGCACTATTTGTGCTTAACTTACTTATCAAACCGACCTTTAGGCGCTGCCGCGCGAAGGTCACGCTGGCGTTTGATGCGCCGCCGCCAGATTGTTGGATAATTGTTTTTGTCTCGACCTTTGTACCCAACGGAAAACAGAGGTCACGCATTTCTGGGTTGTTTGGGTCCGCGCGATGCATCACTTTCTTTAGTACTACGAAAGTATCCAGCACGCTGCCTCCGATGCATAAACAATCAAACGATTTCATGCTCATACCTTTCCCACTGTTCCAAACATCACGATTTTTTCTTTGACTACCTCGGTCATGGCAACGCGACCAGCGTGAAGAATATCACGAATGTCATAGGCGTTTGGATTAGCGCGCATAAATTGGCGCACCGCTGTGGAAAAAGACATGCGCAAATCGGTATCGATATTAATTTTAACCACACCAAGGCTAATTGCTTTTTCAATATCATCGCGCGGATTACCTGAGGCGCCATGTAAGACAAGTGGGAAGTGCGTGCGCTCCTCAATTTGGGCCAGCAAATCAAAATCGAGTTTTTCCTGGGATGTTGCTGGGCCATGAGCATTGCCAATGCCAACCGCAAGCACCGTCACTCCACTTTCGGTCACAAATTGAGCTGCCTCAGCCGGGTCGGTTTTATGCGGCAGCCGATGATGAATATAATCCTCCTGGCCAGCAATTGTCCCTATCTCAGATTCAACCGAAGCACCATAAACTCGAGCACGCTGCACAACTTCGCGAGTCTGGCTCAAGTTTTCCGCAAATGGCAGATGGCTAAAATCTACCATCACCGAGGTGTAGCCGGCCTTGAGACAGGCGTCGGCAATCGTCATGGTGCGACCATGATCGAGATGCACTACCACGGGCACGGTTGAGCGCTTGGCTATGCCAATGACTGTACTGGTAAGCGTTTCGAAACCGGCGTAGTCGAGTGCTTTTTCGCTCGTTTGCATTATTACCGGCGCCTTTAACTCCTCGGCGGCGTTAATCACCGCCTGAGCCGTTTCAATGTTGGTTACATTAAACGCACCAACGGCGTAGCGCTCCACGAACGCTCGTGGGATGCAGTTATCCATCGAAATAAGCAATCGCCCTCCTTATGGGTAGAATACAGAATCTAGCATATAGAATTTGGAATTTAGGAAGAGCGTGCATTCCAAATTAAGTGACAATCACCTATTACTCATGATAGTCGAAATGCGCGGACAAAAAAAGAACCGCCCACTAATCAACGTTGAAAAGTGGACGGATTGCCCGCTAGGATTGGTTAATCCGCGGAACAGTTAGGCCGGCTGCAGCATTGCACTGGTGACGGGCTGCCTGCCGATACGAGAGGCGGCGCGATAGTCATCAGGGAGATGGCCAGACAGGGCAAGTGCTATCGAGCTCGCAATCTCTTGCAGCTCAGCATTGATGTCCCGTCCCGCAGTTCCAGCCGCGTCTGACACTGGAATGAAAACAGCGCCCGGAATGGGCACCCGAGGCAGAATGCCCTCCGTAGTGAGAAGCACGATAATGCTCGTGCCTCGAATTCGGTAGAAACCGGCAGGAACGATGTCCCTCTCACGACATACACACTGTATGTTGTTATCCAACGGCTCAAGTCCCCCTTATGTGAGTTGGCCAGATGGCCGCAAAAAAAGCCCCGCTGGGCTTGGTCGTCGTGACCGTCAAATAGTATACATTACGCTAATGAACTTGTCAACTAGTAGCAACTAGTAGCACCACAAAAGGCCAGACCTTTAAAAGGTCTGACCTTTTTAGACGTTTTGGGCTATTAGTTGCAGCTCTGCTAGCTTTTCGGCCTCTTGGCCGGGATAATTAAACAAGGCCGAATGCACCAAAACTGCATCTGCCGCTGAGACAAGCAATATACTTTCCGAGTTAATACCGCCGTCCACAGCCACATACAGATCAGGGAATCGCTGCTTTACTAAAGCGATTTTTTGTATCACGCGTTGGTCAAACGGTCGCCCAGAATCGCCTGGTGCGATAGACATCAGCAGAATCGCCGCGATACGATCAGCATAATTAGCAATGATATCAGTGTCGGTTTCTAAATTTAAGGCAAGACCGCACGAAATATTAAATCCCGTTGCCGATTCAAAAAAATCAACCAGGGTGTGTTGGGAAAGCTCAGCATGCGCAAATACAAATCGTACGTGTTCTTGCTGAAAATGATGCATCAAGACTGCTGGGTCCGTAACCATACAATGTACATCGTACTGCAAACTGGGGTTCATCAGCTCACTCAAGTTCATCGGGGTGACCTCTGGCACAAACTGGCCATCCATAACGTCAATATGCACTCGCGAAACAAGTGCTTCGAGCAGGGTGGTTTGATCGCGTACCTCTTGCTCTGAGCGGCCCAGTATGGTCGGGATAATTTCCATGAGGTTAAGCTTATCGATTTTTGTCGAGAGCCGCAACTGCAGCAAGCCGACGCAGATGTCTGGCGTCATCGGAAAAGGCAGTTTTGAGCCAGATGTCGATGAGCCCTACGCATTGATCTTGGTTGAGGTAATCAGCCGCTAAGCACAATACATTCACATGATCATCATTGCTGGCTCGCCGTGCTTGATCTTCGTTCCACACTTGTGCAGCAAGAACGTACGCGAAGCGGTTGGCGACCATGCACACCCCAATACCGGTCCCACACAGCAGTATGCCACGCCTCTTAGCCGGGTCCTCAGATACCGCCTGCGCTACCTTCGCCGCATATTCAGGATAATCAACCGGGTCAGCAGCCAAATCGGTGCCAAAGTCATGTACGCTATATCCTAACTGATGCAAAAACTCGTCAATTGCGGCCTTGGTCGGAACGGCGTGATGATCAGCCGCAATGTATAGTTCGTGATTCATGGTGCAATGGCCGGTTTAAAACCAAAACTTATGTGTGAGCCAAAAATGGTTACCACTTTGCGTGGCGTGCCCCCTGCCGCACCAACAACGTACGCCGTGTGAGTATCGCGTGTACTGACCAGAACATA
>CAZLPY010000041.1:0-8651 GCA_964561525.1 uncultured Candidatus Saccharibacteria bacterium
TGCCACAGTTATTATCGCTTTTGCCCTTACCGCCGAGGCTCATATTAGCCACTTTAATGTTGTACTTAGCAGCGTTAGCGGTGACCCAATCAATGCCACAGATTATTTTAGCGATTGAGCCAGACCCTTTTGCATCAAGTACTTTCACCGCGATTAAATCAACGCCGGGGGCAACGCCCACTACTCCAACTTTATTATTGATAGCGCCAATAGTGCCGGCGATGTGGCTGCCGTGGCCGTTATCGTCATCACCACTTTTTTGGTGATTAACACAGTTGGTATCGGCTACAATATGGCTCTTTAAATCTGGATGCCTTAAGTCAATCCCGGTATCAATCACCGCCACCCCAATGCCAGTACCTTTATTTTTGTTCACCGGCGTATTTACTCGCTTTACGCCGGTTGGCGTGGTTTGCCCATCAGCTTGCACTGGATCGTCAGGCGTCACAAACAGCACTCGCGGGTCATTTTGAATGCGGCCTAACTCAGAATCAGGAATGCTGGCTGCAAAACCGCTGAACACGCTATGGTATGTTTGTTGTACGGTCAAATTAGAAAAGTCTGAGGCAGCGGCCTCAGGGCTTGCAGAGCTGTCCTTTAGCACCACAATATAATCATGAGTCTCTGTAGCGGCTCCTGCTCCACTCGACAGCGGAAACGCCATTGTTGCAATCACCAAACTAACCAAAATCGGAGCGATGCGACTGTTCATATATCCTCCATGTTCGTTTTTTGTTCGTATATCGATCGTAGTAAAGCTCATCCGTTCTGTCAAGAGGTCTAACAGTGTGCGGACATACATCGTGTCAATATTGCATTGAAACCTCATCTGGTCTATTGTATTGACTCGGCCGTAAATTAGTCTAAAGTAACCAGTATACATAAGCACAAGCGAGGAGGTCCGATGGAACGAAGTTTCGGCAAAGGGGTGCATACGGGAGTGGTAGCAGTATTTGCCTTGCTGTTGGTGGTTGGCTATGGGTCGGCGCGTCATGGGGAGACAAGAGCGGTAGCGAGTTCGTACAGCTACTTTTTGGACCTGCCTGGTATAACGGGCGATGCAACTGAGCCCGGGCACGTGGGTGATGTGACGTTGACCGGCTTTAGTTGGGGTGAAAATGAGCCTGGGTTTACTCGCAGCACTTTAGCTTTAGGTAAGGTGGATGCGTCGAGCATGCCAATGGCTCATGATTTGCATGCGATGATCAACACCAGTAAAGTTACACCGCAACTGTTTGCCATTGGCACTTCCAATAGTCAAACAAAGGTGCACTTTTTTGGTGCAATACTGTCGGTGCGCAAGGACGGCGATAATTTTGACATGATACAGTGGAAATTTGATGACTTTGGTATCACTTCCTACAAAACCTTTGCCATGGACGGTGGAGCATCGACAGATGACTTTGGCTTCACCTTTGCCAAGGCTAACGTTGAGGTGCGATCAAGCTCAATTGATCCTGCTCCAGCGCATGCGGCCTGGAACTTCCGTGACAACTCAGCATGGACTAACGTATGGGCTAGCCTGCCGTAAGTTGTTGGTCTTTGAGTTATGTCAAAACAAAAAGCGGCTTACAAAATGGGTCGCTTTTTGCTATGTATAACACATGAGTACCATTTCATCGCCACTACTTCGTTACATTGATTCCCGCTACAAACTTCGGTTGAGTGACGAAACCAAAAGGATTGGACGGGGATATTTAAGTCATAATTTTTTGCTTCAAGATCAATCAAGATCCTATTTTTTGAAGCAATATGGTATTCGTGATCCTAAGCGTTTGGCGCAGATTCACGAAGTAAAACTGTTTTTTTATCAGCAGGGCATTCCAGTTATCTTACCGCTATACGACGCAGCAGGAGCAACTTTTTTTGAGTTTGGGCAGCTGTGGTATGCCCTTTTTCCATTTATCGAAGCCCGATTTTTGGAGGCGCCGCTATCTTTTGCAGCTCTTCAAGCCGCTGGCACAATGCTTGCTCATATCCATCAGGCAGGGAGGAGTAAAAAAAGGCCATTGGTGCAATTAACTGCCGAGGGCTGGAACAAACAAGATTTTATTGTGCATGCAGAGCGGCTGATTCATCTGATCGAGCAACAGAAAACAAGTAACACCTTTGACCAGCAGGTACTGAGTCATTTGAAATGGCGTATTCCCATTGTGAGTGCGCTTGGGGATCGTTACGAACAACATGGACTGCAAAATGACCATTTGATTCATGGCGATTATCACGAAAAAAATCTCTTCTTTAATGCGCAAGATCAGGTGACGGAGGTGTACGATTTTGAAAAAACCAAACTATCGCCGCGTATATTGGAGGTAGGTCGATCGATGAATTTAATCACCCTGAGCCAGTCGCTCGATGCCGCGGCGATCGCGAAAGCAAAGATGTATTTGCAAAGTTATATCGAACAGTACCCCTTATCCAAAGATGAGGTGGCGAATATGATCGATTTATATTATCACAAGCGATTACACGATTTGTGGATCGAGGAGGAGCACTATTTAAACGCTAACACGCGGCTGGATGATATTTTGGATGGGTTTTATTACGTTATCCGTTATTATGCTAAGCATCTTGATCAAATTCGCAAAGAAATAATGAAGGATTTGCGCTTTTAGGCTAGCCTAAGCAATTCGGAGCGGTTTTGGTACGTATTGTAGGCCGAGTAACTTTGGCTGGTCAGTACTGCATCAAAAAATAGCAAGGAGGGGTACGTGCGACACGTTGCCATCGGGTTGCTGGCTTTGTCGTTTATTGCGAGCAGCGCCTTGTAGTGCCACGCCAATCAATCTTCGGATGTGATCATGTAGCACTAATTTGCTAGGTGATGATTGAGTGCGTTGGTATAATAAGGGCATGACTGGCAGTAAACTTATTTTTTGGGATTTAGATAATTGCGAACAAAGTGAGCAATTACAAAGCCATAAAATCAAAGTGTTAACTACTGATGGAGAATGAAATGACCCATCATCGATTGATTTTATGGGACTTTGATGGTTGCGAATGCAGTGAGCAATTAATGAGCTTAGGCGAATATGGTTGCGAATGTGGTGAGCAATTACGAAACCAAAAAATAATCGCATTCAGCGCTGGTGAGGAATTACCATGACTCACCATAAACTTATTTTTTGGGATTTCGATGGCGTGATCGTCAGCACCTTCGACGATGCTCTGTATTCAATCCAACATTTAATCCCGGAAATGACTGCGGATCAGTACCGGCAGAGGTTTGATGGAAACATCTACGAAACGATTAAGTCGGACGACATCACGATCAAAGGCGACTATATGTCGCACTTTATTCCTCGCATCATGCAGCGCGGCATCGTACCCGGCATTCCAGAGCTCATCCGCCGCCTCGGGGAACATCACACTCAAGTGATCGTTAGCTCAACACCTACCGAGGCTATTTCGAGCTACTTGGGCCAGTATGACTTAGATCAATACTTTGATTCAGTGTGGGGCAGTGATAAGGGGACAAAAAAATCGGATAAAATACAGCGCGCGCTAAACCAGTACGACACTGCGCCTCACACTACCGTATTGATTACAGATACACTCGGGGACATGCGCGAGGCTGCCGCAGTTGGTGTACCTACCATTGGTGTGACATGGGGATATCAATATCGAGATACATTACAACAAGGCGATCCGTTGGATATTGCGGATTCCGTGTCAGTGCTGTCAGAGGCCATTGATCAATTCTTCAGCTCATGACTATTTATTGGAGATTTTTTCCAGTACTTGCAGCACGTGATTAACTTCGGCGGAAAATGGCGCAAACACCTCAAGTCGGTGTAGTGTAAATACCAAGGTATATACAATAATAGCCAGGCCAAGGGTTGAGCCTAGCGCCACTGCCACGCCTTGCATAAACGACATCGCCAAAAACCGCCACGGCCGGTCGATCATCTGTAAATAACGTTGATTTTCGATACGGTCAATTAACTTGTTGGTGCGTTCAAGTTGGGTAATCAGTCTTTCTTCTGTACTGGGCATGATGTTCCTTTAAGTGGTAGATCAAACAGCCGTTAATTCGGCTGGCCTTACCTCAGTATCAGAGACAAAGGCTTGATCATCCTTAAAAATAACATACTTTTTGGTCACGCGCACCACTTGATCAAATGGAAAGATACGGCCGGTAAACAGCAGATGAGTATGGAGTTGTACGATTGCCTGCGAGGAATGATCAAACATAATTTCCGCCACTTTTCCGAGCGGTTTTTTGGTAGTAGTTTGGGCGCGTTGATAGAGTAGCGGCCGATGTGCGGTGACTGTGGCCTCTACTCGCGGCAAATCAGATAACGGCACCAAGCACTCATCGGCACACAGCACGGCATGATTTTCAAACGATTGAATATCAATTGCGGCCACATAGCGCTTTTCACGTAGCAGGCCACTTTTTTTGATTTGCAGCGCTACAAATTTGCCAGTGTCTGGATCGAACACCACAGCTTGTATGGTGCCGAGGCGATGGTGACTGTCGGGATCGATCACCGGCAAATGTTCCAATTTAGTGGCGGCAATGAGCATAGGGATAGTTCCCTCAAACATTATGAAGCTGTTTTCGACGCGGTGTAAAGAACCAGCCTGGTTACAGAGGAATCACATAACACGTAACACTAACGTTTCAGAGGCTCTAAAACTAAAACGATACCAGATACGGCGTATGCAAACTATTTCGCACGTTCAATGTATGATCCATCCCGGGTGTCCACGCGAATGGTATCACCAATGGTCACAAACAACGGTACCGTCACCACTGCACCGGTTTCTAGTGTGGCAGGTTTAGTACCGGCCTGTGCGGTGTCGCCTCTTACTCCGGGTTCAGTATGAGTCACCTTAAGTTCCAGTTTAATTGGCAGATTGATGGTGATTGGTTCGCCTTCGTAGAGCAATATCTTGACCGCTGCTCCTTCTGCCAGATATTGTGCGCTGTCACCAAGTTGATTCTTGGCTAAGGTAAATTGATCGTACGAGGCGGAATCCATGAAGGTAAAGTGGTCACCATCCTGATATAAATAGGTAGCAGCTCGCTCAATCAAATGCGCTTCGTCTACCTTATCGTTTCCGTGAAAAGTGCGCTCATAGGTAGCGCCGGTTTTTAAATTCTTTAATTTAGTGCGTACTACAGCACCGCCTCGCCCCATTTTGCTGTGGGCGTATGACAATACGGCGTGAGGAGCTTCTTCAAGTTCGATAGTCGTGCCAGTACGTAGGTCTGTGATGGAAAGCATAATATTCTCAAATTCGAAATTCGAATATCGAATTACTAAAAAATTTAAAAATCTTAAATTCTAAATAATGTTTCGGATTTTGAATTTAGTATTTTGAATTTTTGCCATTTATTTTGTGGTAAATGGCAACAGGGCCATTTGTCGCGCGTATTTAATCGCTTCCGACACTTGGCGTTGATGCCGGTGGCAGGTACCCGATTTTCGGGCAGATTCAATGCGGCCCCAATGGGTAGTAAAGCGCTGCAACAGTGCAACATCTTTGTAATCAATTACCTCGATGCGCTTTTTGCAGAAGAAACATTCTTTTTTGACATATTTTGGTCCAGGCATTCAATTCCTTTAACTTAGGGTTTAGGGTACAGGGTATAGAAACGGCTATACCCTAATCCCTCGACCCCATACCCTAAAATGGGATATCGTCGATGTTGATTTCTTCAGTTGGTTGCTCGTCTTTTGTGGTCGTTTTTTTAGTCGAGGTTGATTTTGTCGCCTCGCCTGATGGGGCAGCAGCTGGTGCAGAGTCTTTATCGGCGCGGGCACCGAGTGCAATGACGTTTTCAGCCACGATTTCGGTTTTGGTGCGTTTAGATCCGTCCTGCGCTTCCCAATTGCGGGTTTGCAAACGCCCTTCCACATAGGCTTGTTTGCCTTTGGCCAGAACTTGCGTAGCAATTTCGCCTAACTTACCCCAGGCAACGACGTCATGAAACTCAACAGCGTCTTGGCGGGTGCCATCGGTATTGGTCCAGCTGCGGTTGGTGGCGATGGCAAACGATGCCACCGCTTGGCCATTCGGGGTGTATTTTAACTCTGGATCACGAGTGAGGTTTCCGATAATTTGAGCTCGATTTAAACTATACATTATATCTCCTTTGAAACATGTAGCATGAAGCATGGAGCACAATCAGACCACTGGCCTGCTATGTGTTTCATGTTTCGTGTTTGATGATTCATGTTATTCCTATTCGCCTAAAATCTCATTCAACTTTTCTTCTACTAATTTCTTGCGCTCAGCCTCGCTCTCCGCCTTTTTCTCTTGCTCATTTGTCTTGGTTCGAGATTTGCGTTTTGGTGCTTCCTCGGCGGCTTGTTCCGTTACTTCGGCTACCACGGCCTGTGGCTCTTGTGCTTTGGCAGCGGTCTTTTTAGTTACTTTTTCCTCAACCCGTTTGCTTAACGCCGCTGCTAACTCGGCCTCATCGGTTGGTTTAATCGATTCATGCGTTGCAATTAACGTGAGATGGCGAATTACGTCTTCCTGCAGACGTAAATAACGATCCAGCTCGGCTACTTTTGATCCTTCAAGATGGGTTTGGACAGTGACGTAGGTGCCAAAGTTGCGTTTGTTGATTGGGTACGCCAGGCGGCGTTTGCCCCACGGCTCTTCTTTAATAATGACACCTCCGAGACGCTCAATTTCCTTCGCCACTTCGGCGGAGGTGTGACCGACTGCATCATCGGCTATAGCATCGGAGACAATATAGGTTAGTTCGTACGTTTGCACTTGATCCTTTCTGTGGCTTGCCCTTCCGAAGCTTTAGCGAAGGAGGGTTCCTAGCTTAGCTTGGACGACAACCCGACGACGTTGTGCCGGCGGGAAAAAGAGTATTTGCATATATTGTAACAAAAAAAACCGACTTGTGCAATGGTTGAATGATCAAAAGAGATAAGCCCGATATGAATATCGGGCTTTACGGCGGGGTTTTGTCGCAATGGTTGATTCCGTCTGCTGCTTTGAGATCGCGGCGCCTGGCACCAAAGTCCATTGCAAGGTGATCGATCTGCTCCGAGGTCGGATTTATGGGCAGGTCTTTCAGGGCCGCATCCACATCGACGCCAGGGTTCGCGTACAACCCGAGGTACAACCCGAGTGATTCAAGGCGGTACTCATCCTTTCGTTCAATGATGCCAGCATAGAATCGGCAGAAGCTATTCACCTGCTCGATGATCTTGATCGGATTCGGAAGATTGATGGTTGGCAATGTGGATTTACCCACCAGTCGCCATTGCTCCAAAGCGATCAGAAATTGTCGAGCCTCCGGATTTTCGGCAGATACGAACCTCATCACAGGTCCCCTTTCTGAAGCAAACACGTTGGGGCATAATGGTTAAGGTGCAGGTTTACAAAAAGCTCCCTGATTTGGCTTGTCGAGTCGCTAATGCGGATCGATTTACCTTTTGGGGAACCCATAAAAGATTGTATCGTATTGGTATTTGGTTGTAAAGAGGTGTATAAAAAAGAGAGAAGCCGCAAACTTGCATAAGTCGCGGCTCTTTTTTGGATGCTAGATGCCCTTGAATGCGCCGCGGATACGTGGATCTTTCCAAAAAACCATGTCGGGCTCTCTTGGTAATCTGGTCAGGAACACCAGAATTTCCTCTGGCCTCAGTTTCATATGCCGCGCGAGTGCTTTGGCAAGAGGGTCTGCACGATCAGGCTCCGCATAGGGCTGCAGTCGATCAACATGATCGCAAAAGTCGTCAATGGTATCCAGAGCCCGTACCGCGTCCTCGGCCAGCATATCATCAACGTCCCCTAGCTCGTTGTGGAGAGTGAGGAGGCAGCTGACACCGGTGTTGCGACGTAGCTTCCGGAAACGACGAATTACGGATAGTACCTGTGGTGAGTGTAGGCGTTGTGCCAAAGTGGGGCATGGCACATTCTGCCCAAATCCAGCCAGCTCGAACAGGCGTCCGAGAGCGATCAAGAACCGAGTGGGACTGGTCGAACCGCTGTGTGAGAAATGAAGCGTCTGGGCGATCATTCCTATTCTCTTTCCGGCGCACGTCTGGGTATGATTTGGTATGTACTAGATCTCCTCGCATCTTGGCGAGTGAGTCATTAGTTACATTATAGAATATATCACTAAAAAATTTGTAAAGCATTTAGTACATGAAACATACAACCTGAAGCATGAAACACATGACAGCAAAATCATTCTCAATTTGTGTTATATGATGCATGCTATATGCCTCAAGAGGTGAATCTAAAGTGGACCACGTCTCCTTCTTTCATGACATAGTCCTTACCTTCCACGCGCAGCTTACCCTGTTCTTTTACTTTAACTTCTGATCCAGCCGAAGCGAGATCGGGATACGACATTACTTCGGCTCGGATGAACCCCTTTTCGAAATCGGTATGAATCACGCCGGCGGCTTGAGGTGCCCTCCAGCCTTGTTTAATAGTCCATGCCCGCACCTCTTGTGGGCCGGCGGTAAAGTAACTTTGCAAACCCAAAGTCTGGTACGCTCGGTGAATTAATCGCACTAGGCCAGATTCCGTCAAGCCAAGGGTCTGTAGGTATTCTCGTTGCTCCTCTTCCGATAAACTGGCGAGCTCGGATTCAATCTTAGCGGATATCAGGATAGCGTCAGTGGGTAAGTGAAAGTCGGCAGGGGATTTGGTAACGTCTTCTT
>CAZLPY010000041.1:8661-9337 GCA_964561525.1 uncultured Candidatus Saccharibacteria bacterium
GGATACGTTACCGATATAAAGAAACGGCTTTTGGGTAAGTAATTGGATCTGCTTGATCGATTCTTGTTCTTCCTTGGTCATGGTAGTGTGTCTCGCATCTTTTTCTTGATCGAGTACGGCCTTAATTTTAGAAAGAGCTTCGAATTGCAACACCGCCTGCTTATCACCGCCCTTTTTGGCTTTTTCTGCGTTGGCCAGTAGCCTCTCGACGGTTTGCAGGTCGGCGAGTATTAATTCTAAGCGAATTGTTTCAATATCGCGCTTTGGATCGACCGATCCAGCTACGTGAATGACGTTTGAATCTTGGAAACAGCGCACTACCATGGCGATGGCGTCAACCTCCCGAATATGGGCTAAAAATTGATTACCTAAACCCTCCCCTTTATGTGCTCCCGCTACTAATCCAGCAATATCGACAAATTCTACCGTAGCCGGGATAATTTTTTCGGTTTTTACGATCTCTGCGAGCACTTGCAGGCGCTCATCCGGCACTGGCACAATGCCGGTGTTCGGCTCGATCGTCGCGAAAGGATAATTGGCTGCCAAAATGTTATTGCCCGTCAGGGCATTAAACAATGTCGACTTGCCGACATTCGGCAAACCGACTATCGCAATTGAGAGGCTCATACTGACTTATTCTAGCAGGCAGGATCTATGAAGGCCGGGCTAAACCAGT
>CAZLPY010000042.1:0-9121 GCA_964561525.1 uncultured Candidatus Saccharibacteria bacterium
AAAGTGGCTAATATGAGCCTCGGCGGTAAGGGCAAAAGCGATAATAACTGTGGCAATTCAAATAACGACGCCATGCACCTTGCTATCTGCAACTCCACCAAAGCCGGTATTACCTACGTGGTGGCAGCAGGAAACAGCGGCGCAAACGCCAACACCGAAACCCCGGCTGGCTATGACGACACCGTGATTACCGTTTCTGCTTTGGCAGATTCTGATGGCAAACCAGGCGGTAAGGGTGCCGCCACCCAGTATGGTCCAGACGATACGTTCGCCACCTTTAGCAACTACGGAAATGTGGTAGATATCGCGGCGCCAGGGGTGGCGATCCACTCCACCTGGAAAAACGGAGGCTACAACACTATCGATGGCACCAGCATGGCTACACCACACGTTAGCGGTGGAGCCGCGTTGTATCTAAAATCACATCCTGGCGCAGCCTGGAATCAAGTCCGGGATGGGTTGGTAGCAGCAGGCGAAAAGAATGGCGCCGGCCACTCCGACCCATCCGGCAAGCATCCCGAGCCCGTCCTCCGCGCCTCAAAATTATAGATGCGATTACTTCTTGTCACCTCGTGTGAAACGAGAGATCCCATTAGTTTTAGCACTGACAAGATTTCTCCTCAAGTAGTCGTCGAAATGACAAAAGACAAGATAACATATATGTTATACTAACAATGGAGATGCCAATGAGAAAAATGCAATCTTGGGATGAGTTTGATAAAGAGCTCCTAAAAGATCCGGAAGTTGCGGCAGAATACGAACGGCTACGCCCTTATTATGAAGTTGCATCGCAATTAATTGGCGCTCGGATTAAGCTTGGACTGACCCAGAAACAACTGGCAGAGAAGTTAGGCACCAAACAATCTGCAATCGCACGCCTAGAATCTGGAGATGCCAACATTAGCCTTGAACACCTAGAAAAAATTGCTCATTCTCTTGGGCTAAAACTCGATATCCGGCTGAAGGCATAAGAAAAACCGGAGGCGCCTTATCCTCTATTTTGTTCCGTCGGGCACAGTCGTTACTTTGCCGCCGAGCGTGAAGGTGTTGCCGACGTGCATCACATTTGCCAGGTGATCCATCAACAGATTGGCCTGAGTGATCAGGGTAATCGGGCTAAGCTGCTCCGATAGCTGTTTTTCAGAAAGCTCAACGACGAGGGCGCTACTTTTGCTGCTCAGCGTATTTTTCAAAGCGGCGATCCGCTTGGCATCTTTGCCGCTACTATTCAGTACAATCACCACCGTATCGTCAGCCGTTTCCTTTGGGCCATGGTCGTATTGTGCTACCGACATGGCTGTCCAAGCCAATTTGGTAGTTTCGCTTAAGGTAAGAGCCGCTTGATAAGCTGTACCCAAATTTGGCCCGCTACCAATCACATAACGACCTTTAACCGCACGATCATTGCTGTATTGTGAAATCTGTTGCGCCAATGTTTTACTGCTTGCATCAAACTGAGCAAAACGCGACTGCAGTGCCTCAACTGCTTGACTAGGATCGATACCCAAACCAAGATACAAGGCAATCAGTGTGTTGACGTATGAATTGTTGGACGAAGCCTGCTCTACTCCTGCATGAAGCTGAACTACCTGCTTGGTTTTTGGTGACTTGGCCAAGGCGGAATGAGGATCGTTGGTGATAGCCACCACAGCCTCAAACTTTTCCAAATTCCACACCGTCTCCGAGCTCTCACCGGAATAGGAAATCAGCACTCCGCGTGCCTTTGTAGCATCACCTAAATAATAGTAATACTCCGAGGCAATCTGCGGATTGATGTTCGCTCCACAATACAATAAGGTGAGCGGCGCAAAGTACGATGAGCCCATACCAAGATACGGCACGCCGGTTGGCAGCCCAAGCCCACGATTTTTTCCACGCATTCCTCCGCCCGTTGCGGAATTTCCTCAATCTCCTGCCGTAAACCCTGCATTGCTACTCCTTTTATGTACACTCTAAATGCTAGCTAAATAAGATCACAAACAGTGTTATTTTACCACAAATAATAGGCTGCATGAATTGACTAGTAATTGCTTTTATGATATACTGTAATTAACAACTTGGGATAGGAGGATGGTCATCATGTCTCACTATTCAAATAGTCGAGATGCCAATCCCGTTTGGGGAATCCTGTTCGTCGCCGTGATTTGCCTGCTCGGTGCTATAGCCCTCGGCTCGATCTTCGAAAAAGATGAGACCGGGTGGCGTAAGCAAGCCAACCCTCCGGCCACCGCCTCGCTCCAATAACCCGCCAGCGGCCGCATTCTAAAGTCCCCGCAGTATCAAGCCCTCCAGCGTCCGCGCCCGAGGGCTAAAATTTGCATGAAAAACCGGAGGCGCGATATGCACCACCGGTGATTTTTCTCCCTGGCTATTAAGCAAGCATCAGCTAACCGTAAAACGTTGCGATACTATAGTGCTGGCATACCAGCTCCAAGCTCACGTCGAATGCCTCTTCTGGCAAGCTCTTGAAGTACTGATCGAGTGCATCGCGGAGCTTTTCGGCACCCACCCTATCCACGCGCACGGTCACCTTTTTCTTATTACTGATGATCGCGTATTCCTTCCCCGTATCCTCATCGAAATAAACAGGCCCCCCATTGACGATGATCTTGAGCATGTGTCGTTCTCGCCTAAGCTCAAAGTCGCCCCAAACCCAATCGTCGTGTCCCGAAGGTTCGGACAGGACTCCGATATCTGATTTTTCTGGTTCTTGCATCGCTATCTCCTTAAGGGTTAGTGGGTTGAATAACTGTTTGGGACGCAGAACATCACCAATCATTGTTCTCTTCGTATGGCCCGATGTCGTAGGGCTCCGTACTGCCTGTCATTGTCGGATTAGTTACTACTGTTCGCGGCGCCCTGATGCGCGTTATGGCTTCCTCCATCGTGATTTCTTCCAGAGAAACGCCGAGCGTCTTCTGCAAGATCTCGACGCTCTCTTCGGTCGTACAGTGCAAGTACACAAAGAGGCAGGGCTCGGACAGGCAGGCGAACGGAATGTTCGATCCCGGAAACACAGCGAGATACGTGCCGAGCAGTGCTGCCATAGTCCACGGAGAATCCTGGTTCGTTACCCAGATTGCAACGTTGCCCGGTTTGTCCACGCCGACTTTTATCGCGAGTTCATCCGCAAACTGCGGTTCTCTGTCATCGATTCGAACCTGAGAAGCACGGAAATACAAATCCTTCATGATTTATCCCTCTTGTTGTTTATGTGCGACACACAAGCGTGTCGCTTGGTGTAACTTGACAATTTACTATATAAATGCAATAATTGGTATAGTGTCGTGGAGTTGCGACAACACCCGCCTTTCTGTCATTCCCGTGACTTGTCCTTCCGTAGCCGTGGGTAGGAGGAAGACGGGAATCCAGTATAGCTAGCCAATCGTCCCGTGGCATCTATGCCGCGATTCTGGATCCCCGACTCGCTACGCTCTCGAGGATGACAATCAAATATACATATAGGAGAAGTATGCTCGAAGAAATTTTGACTAACTTAGAGCTGGACGCAGATGAGATTAAAACCTATCTCACCCTTTTAGAAAGCGGTCCTATAACTGCCGGAGTACTTGCAAAAAAGATGGCCGTACCGCGGCCTTCGCTCTATGGCTTTTTGGAGCGCTTACATCAGCGCGGCTTGGTCAGCGAGCAGCTTAATTTTGAGAGCGTCAAAGTGTTTGCAGCCGAGCCACCCGAAAAGGTGAGTATGCTATTTGATCAGCAAATTGAGCATCTGCAAAAGCAACAGCATTTATATAAAGATTTTTTGCCCGAGCTTTTAAAAACTCGCGCCACCAAATACTTAAGCCCTAAATTTCAACTGTTCGAAGGCCAAGATGGAGTACGGCACGTCTTAAAAGACATGCTGCTGTATCACGATATAGAAACGCAGGCCTTTTGGCCGATTAAAGCGATGATTGATATTTTGGGTCCTGACTTCTTTCGCTACCTAAACAAAGAACGCATTAAATCGAAGCTATTTACCCGGGCTATTTGGCCGGAATCTCAAGTAGTAGACGTCGCTAGCCATCCTTACTTAGGAGTAGGCAGCGAATTTAAGCGTGAAATTCGTATTGCCCCCAAGCAAATCGATTTTTCGATGGGTTATTGGATGTATGCCAACAAAGCCGCCTTTATCTCCAGCCGCAAGGAAAGCTTTGGGTTTATTATTGAAAGCACCGAACTTACCGAGATGTTACTAACGCAATTTGAGATCATTTGGGCAATGTCGAAGCCGATAAAAGTAAACGAGACCATGACAAAAGCGTTCATCGATGAACTTAAATCCCAAAAAACTTAATAAACCGCTTGCGGGTGATTTCGGCCTTTCGAGGGTTATGTTCTACCGAAAGCACAGCCCGCACTCGCTTTTGCGATAAATGAATGACCTTTGCTAAATCGAGCGCCTCCCAGTTGGGAGTTTCATGATACAGGCGATCAATCTCAGCGCTGGTCTCTTTATCAATCTTTAACCCCACCAGGTAGTCATCTACCAAATCAAAATACCATCCCCGCTCTTTATGGTATGGGCTCTCCGCGTAAGAGTACTCCACTACATCCTTGGGCCAAAACTTTTCGGCCCATTTATCCAAAAATGTAGCGTTTCCCATAATCAAATAAAGTCGCGCCCCAGCGTGGCGGAGAGATTGGATATATTGATCCTCCTGCTCGGTTTGCAGCAAGTGATACCACGGGTGTGGGCTGTAGCCCACAATCCGCTTATCATGTGCCTTATTTACTGCTACTAGCAGCACTTGCGACCAAAAGTTATTCAGGGTGTTTAAGTTGGTAAAATGCCAGGATTTCCTGTGATTTAGCCCTGGCAGGATGGCGTCAAAAGTGGTTGCATCAAGATAACGCTGTTTCATCTGATCAATCAATGCCACCACGTCCAATACCCACGGGATGCGAAGGGAATAGTGCGTTCTGTGCTTGGCTACCACTCCAAAGTGATGTAGTTTGCGTAATTCTTTATAGACCGCCTGAACAGAGTAATCTTTGCCGACACCGTTAACAGCCTCAAGTAATTGCGCTGCCGATTGATTCGGCTGCAGCATGAGCAATTGAACTATTTTTTCTTCTAATCGTGGCTTGCTTTGAAGGATCATGCCTTTCTCCTTGTCATTCCCGCGACTTGTCCTTCCGTAGCTTTAGCGAAGGAGGAAGGCGGGAATCCAGTATTGACTGTTCGGCGTATTACAAAATTTGTACCGCGAATCTGGATCCCGCATCTCGTGCGGGATGACGGAATAATTAATATCATTTTAAACTTTTAGTTTAATTATACGCCATATTTATACATTTATTTGAGATGCATGTCAAATTACTCTACAGTACCCTATTCTACTCAAATCTCTGGGCAGAAACACCTTAACACGGAGCGGGGCATGAAAAAGCAACCAGATTCGCGCTTTTGGCAAATGTATGAATCAGTGAAATGCGATGTAGCACCGTATTGGCATGAGCGAGAGAGTGGTGGTGTCCACACATGCTCAACCGATATTTTGGTTTTATGTATGCTACTAACTTTTTGCTTGGAAGTATGGCGAATTTCCACTACGCCTACTGCCATCTTGACGATAGTAATTGCCATTGTCATGCTTCCGTTATGGTTACTGTTTCCCTTATTCATGGACAGATTAGAAAGGCGCATCTACCATAGTGTAGCCAAGAAATCGGGCATGACAGACCGGGAAGCGAGTATAGCAGCCGAGCATTACTTTAAGCGAATCTCGAAAGAGGAGGCACATACGCTGCTCAGCCAATCCGACGAACCTTATCCCGAATTGCTGCGACCAGCGAGTAGTGATGATGCATCATTACTTCGACCAGCAGGTGCTACCACATCTGATTCGAGCCAATTACTGCGCCCGATTGAAATCCCTGACGAACGAAAGGAGTAATCAGTGGCCTACCAAGAAACGCACCAGTTTTACCTGATCGTCGATTGCCCACCCGGCGAACGATGCCCAGCAGGGACGTACTGGCTGGCCATCATGCCGATGACGCGATACCGGCGCCTACTCGTGACCGTACATGAGAAGCCCAAGGAGGCCAAGGAGCAGTCGGTCATCGAGAATGTTCTGAGTTTTACTTTCCAAAGGTGGGTTCACACCGAACGGGTGGATCAAGATACTGTTATCACCGAGGATCTTCCGCTGGAACAGTTGGAACTTCCGATACGTGCAGGTATTGAACTGTCATACGTGCCAGGGATTGACGACATAAGCACGTATCATCCAGAGTCGTCATGTCACCAAGATTACTGCTGCGTGTCGTTCAAGGTGCGGGTAGCTGATCCGACGCCAGTACTGCATGCTGCGCTACGCGCCCTCGATGCCGCACGTATCCCTCGCGGATCGGTCCAGATCCACCTGTGGTCTTCACCCTCGTTTTCACTGACCCGTACCTTCGAGTATATGCAGTACTTCATCCCACTTATTCAGCCAAAAGAAACCAAAAAATCCCGTTGGCGTCGCTAGCTCAGAAGTTCTTACAGTCTACCCGCCCCCGACTCATAATCGGGGGTGTTTTATGTGTACCCAGTCTAAGCCTTGGCACTAGTCTTTAGACACAAGATAAGATAAGGCTGAACCGACGTACCCACCTATAAAAGCACTTAAAATTAGCTCAAATGCCTGATGGGAAATAATGCCCTTGCGAAATAGAAAATAACTGATAATAAGAATGATTAATAAAGTGAAGGCTATCTGAGTCTTTCTAAAAAAATCTTGGCGGGATTTAATTCTGAGAGCCTTTTTTGTTTGATCATCAAGATCCAGATATTCTACGTAATCTTCGCCAACAAAATACTTCTTAATCATTTTTCCCATAATTCTCTATCCTAATTTTTTCAAGATCATTCATATACCAAATAAATTCTTTTATATTTCGCTCGTCGAATACGTGCTGAATTAAGTTGGCAACATCGCTAAAGATTGATGGATAAAATTCCTTCAAAATATCTCTAGGGTATCTAAGTTGTCCTTTCCCCTCATTCAAATCCTCTAAACTATGCACAGCTTGTAGTTCATGCGTGTCAAAATGAAAAACTTGGCTATATTCTCGAATCAGATTCGTTACGCTATGACTCCTATGGTTTTCCGGAGAATTGTGGCCTGATTCTTTTATCAACATTTTCAAGGTCAATTCTAGTGCATGGTAAAGAAGATAATACGCAGGTATATAAGACGCGGTTTTGCGATTCTGTATCTCGTAAAGTGTGGAAGCCGCTTGGAAATATACTTGAGCCCATTGTTGATATTGCAATTTAGTCACCACAATGTCTGCACTATATCACAAAAGAGCGGATTGCTCCGCTCTTTTCTGTGTTTCATGCTACGCGATATGTGTTACGTGATTCTTAGCCCTCCTTCGTCCTTCGACAAGCTCAGGACTACGGCAGGGTTTCGTCGCCTAGTCAGCTCCTCAATAATCCATTCCCATGCCGCCCATGCCGGGGGCTCCTGGGGCGCCCATAGGGCCTTCTTTTTTCGGGATGTCCGTAATGGTGGCCTCGGTGGTTAATACCACGCTAGCAACGCTTGCAGCGTTTTGCAGTGCTGATCGTACTACCTTGGCTGGGTCGATAATACCGGCTTTAATCATATTTTTATATTCGCCGGTCGCAGCATCGTACCCATCACCCTTTTCCATGTTGCGTACTTTTTCAACAACTACTGCACCGTCTAATCCAGCGTTTTCCGCAATTTGGCGAAGTGGGGCTTCCATCGCTTTTCGTAGTATCTGCAGCCCAATCATCTCATCGCCATCAAGCTTCATTGCATCAAGCGTTGGGATCACATCTACTAGTGCTACTCCCCCGCCGGAAACTATGCCCTCTTCAACAGCGGCACGAGTTGCGTTCAGCGCATCCTCGATCTTAAATTTGCGATCTTTCAGCTCCACTTCGGAGGCAGCTCCGACCTTAATTACACCAACGCCACCAGATAATTTGGCCAAGCGCTCTTGTAATTTTTCCTTGTCGTAATCGGACTTGGTCTCCGCAATTTGAGCCTTAATTTGGGCAGTGCGAGCTTTAATAGCACTCGATTGGCCTTTGCCTTCAATGATCGTAGTGTTATCTTTGGTCACTACCACTTTACGAGCTTGCCCGAGCTTGTCGATGCCGGCGTTTTCGAGCTTTAAGCCCAAGTCCTCGGAGATCACTTGACCGCCGGTTAAGGTAGCAATGTCCACCAACATTTCTTTGCGGCGATCACCAAAGCCTGGCGCTTTCACTGCGACCGCGCTGAATACGCCGCGTAGCTTGTTCACTACCAGCGTAGCCATCGCTTCGCCTTCCACGTCCTCAGCAATAATTAACAACTCTTTTTTACCAGCCTGAGCCAACGCTTCAAGTAATGGCAGGATTTCCTGAATGCTGCCAATTTTTTTGTCGGTGATTAAAATGTAAGGGTTTTCCAGCGCCGCTTCCATACGCGTCGAGTCGGTCACCATGTAAGCCGAGACGTAGCCTTGATCAAACTGCATCCCTTCCACTACTTCTTTGTCGAGGCCTAAAGCTTGGGATTCCTCAACGGTGATCACGCCGTCTTTGCCCACCATATCCATTACATCAGCGATCAAATTACCCACTTCTTCGTTATTAGCCGAGATGCTTGCCACTTGGGCAATTTCACCCTTGCCCACTACTTCCTTAGCGTTCTTTTTGATCGCTGCTACAACCGCGGTGGTCCCTTTTTCAATACCGTGGCGTACCGCTAACGGATTTGCTCCAGCCGCTACCACCTTTAAGCCCTCGTTAATTAAACTTTGAGCCAGCACAGTGGCTGTGGTGGTACCATCCCCTGCTGCATCGTTGGTTTTTTGGGCTACTTCGCGGACTAACTGCGCACCCATGTTTTCAAATTTGTCTTCGAGCTCAATTTCCTTGGCTACCGTTACGCCATCGTTGGTTGAGGTTGGTGCTCCAAAACCTTTGTCAAATACCACATTTCGGCCGCGTGGACCCATGGTTACCTTGACCGTATCGGCTACAACGTTGACCCCTTTTTTTAAGCCCGCCCGCGCCTCTTCTCCGAATAAAATCTGCTTTGCCATATCAACCTTTCGTTAAATTCTAAATTCTAAGCACTAAATCCGAAACATTTTTGAATTT
>CAZLPY010000043.1:0-9066 GCA_964561525.1 uncultured Candidatus Saccharibacteria bacterium
TACTTCGCCCTAAGCGTAGACGACGTGTTCAAGGTGGCCGGGCGGCGCATCAAAAAGGCACCGCTCATGAATTTACGCCCGAGGAAGCCCGGGTGGCAGGACGAAAAGGTGGTCGCAGTTAAATGAATCGTCGCGCACTATAATAAAACACGAAGGCGGTCCGGTCGAGATAGGTTTCGTAGCACCTCAGTCAAAGTGTACGTTAGTCTTTCGGTACTTCCATTCGATTGCTGTAGTGTTTGCTCGGTCGCTTTGCGGTTCCAATCTAAGTGCGGCAGCAAGCGAGAGCTAGAATGCAGAGATGATGCCATGAGGGCAAGTACGACGACAAGCAGTGCGACGAGTGAGGTGATGGTGCCAACTACCCTACCTCCAACTATCCGTGCGCCCCACACAATCAGCAGTAGCGGCCACAGCCGCCACACTACTGCTAAGTCAAAGTGTACCCGACCGCTTGCGTCAAGCAAAAACAGCACACCAAAAGCAATCAAAGCCAGCCCAAGCCCCTGTGAATGGCGCCGCATCACCTCTCCTCACGGTTGTTTTTAATTAAGATAGTAATGCCGAGTACGATTAGCAACACCGGCCACCACTGGTCAAACCGAAATGCCGGTACAAAATTGTCCAAGAGCAAAAAGATGCCAAGTACTATCAAAATCACACCGCTCAGTCGATACCGCGGCCTCTCGTGCGACGATCGGTGATGCCCGCTCAAATCTTCTTGCTGTTCCTTATGCATATATGCTCCTAAACGTGATACTTTCATTATATACTTAACTAAAGAGACACAAAAATCCCCCGCAAGATGCGGGGGATTTTTTGGCATTCGTAATTAGTTAATTACTCAGCTGGAGCTTCCTCAACAGGAGCCTCTGGGGTCTCTTCAGGCTTTTCGGACTGCATTGGAGGAGTGTAGCGCGTAGTTTGGCCAAAGCCACCACTTCGCTGCCCACCGCCGCCCATGCCGCCTTCCATTGGCTTACGCTCACGCGCCTCGTTCACTACGAGCTTGCGGCCACCGGCATCGGTGTCATGCAACGCTTTAATAGCTTCATCGGCAGCTTTTTCGTCAGCCATCTCAACAAACCCGAATCCCTTGGAGCGTCCAGTTTCACGATTAATAATAACGTGAAAATCGGTAACTTCGCCGTAGGTTGAAAACATGGCGCGTAGCGCTTCGTCATCTACCGAATAGGGTAAGTTACCAACATAAATTCTCTTAGACATATGGTACTTCGAACTTAAAACAACAATTTCTATGTAGCACGACCCGTTTTGTAACTCAAACGATACAAAAGCCTACATAGTGTTAGTATACAAGAGAAAAAATAAAATACAAGCCTTGTGACGTATTATCGTCAAAAAAACGGACTTGAAATTGATTTTGAACAAAAAATCTTACAAATTATGTAAAATTTTTATGAATAGCTCCACCATCATCCCACCGCCAACAGCGATTGAAAATATCAGTGCACTTCCAACAATTACTTCGTCAAACATGCCGCCCTTTATTTTTTGATTAGACCGGAATCATTGTATCGGCAACGGTGCACCATGAAAAGCAATAACTATTGTTTAAGCCCGCTTTACCAAAGTCACCACACCAGATTTAGCATCCACCTCCACCTCGTCGCGTATGTGCAGCATTTGGGTCACAATGTTAGTCCCTGCTACACACGGAATTCTTAACTCTCGAGCCACCAATGCAACGATTGACTCACTTACTAAGAGTGGTGATGGGGCGGGATTGGGTGATGTAGAACTTGCCATCTTCTCGCGCCCATTCAATGTCACAGGGAAATCCGTAATGCGATTCAATTTTGAGACACAACTCTGCTAATTCCTGAATCTGATCGTTCGTTAATTTTTGCTTTTCCTGCAGATCCTTTGCCACTTCTACCATTTCAGTGCCCTCTGCAGTTTTGGTGATTTTTTGCGATTGCTCCGAGACGTAGCAATCAAGCAGCTCACGGGTCACTTTGTGCACCACATAGGTATCCGGTGTAATCATGCCACCGACAATGGCCTCGCCTAAGCCGTAGCCTGCCTCAATCACCATCTGATCCGGGTCCTCAGTCACCGGATGCACCGTAAAGCAAATGCCAGAGATCTCTGACTGAATCATTTTTTGCACCACTACCGCTACTGACACAGGCGTTTTGTGCAGCTCTTTTTCAAAACGATAGAAGATAGCCCGGGGAGTAAACAGCGAGGCCCAGCACTTTTTGATGTTTTTTAATAAATTGCCACTCGTAACATTCAAGTACGTCTCCAGCTCGCCAGCCCACGAGGCTGTAGAGGAATCCTCCGCTGTAGCGCTTGAGCGCACCGCGACGTATGCTGCTCCTAGATCATGAAAATGCTGCATTACCTCTTCCGCGATATCAGTCGGAAAATCGGCCTTAAAGATAACATCCTGAATACGGGCAGATATCCCCTCCACTGAATTCAGATCCTGATGATTTAGGTCGTGCAACGCGTCCTCAATCTCCACATCAATGCCGGTTTCGTGCAAAAACCGATCAACCGCAGGAGCTAGCACCACAAACCCGGGCGGCACCGGGATGCCAGCTGCCATCATTTCACCCAAACTAGCGCCTTTGCCCCCCGCTAAGGCAACATCTGCTTTTGAGAGATCGGTGAAATTTCGGACAAACATATTAGCCACGGCTTTGTTCTCGGTAATGACGCAAAAATTCACCCGGCGCCATAATTCGGTATAAACTTACGGTGGCTTGTAACTGCTCGGTCATAAAATGCTTTCTGTCCAATGTGATAATATAATCAGCATAATATTTTGCTGCTCCTGCTAACACATGCCGATCATCGACGTCATTGATCAAATGATCGAATTGTTTGATCTCTTTCGACGATGCGGATGGCTTGATACTGGTTCGAAGTGGTGCTAAAATCTGTTGCAAGACTTGTTGTTCTTTTTGAGAATATTTTCTCTTAAGCTTCCGATGCGCTTCAAGCACTACCGATTCAGTAATCACTAGGTCCAGCATATCGCTTTTCGCAAGATCGATGATACCGCTTGATCCACCTCGAGGGCTAAACACAGCCGCCATAATGACGCTGGTATCAAGAAATAGCCTGGGCTTGAGCGACATTAATATTTATCGGTTTTCAAAATCTGATTAAGAAAGGCTCGGTCTTCATCAGAAATCTCATCTAATTCCAAAAACTCTGCGATTTCCTGGTCATTGAAGTCACGTGAGGCCACGTCGTCCTTCTTTTCAGTAACAGTGACTGGCTGAAACAAAATTCCATCTTTTCTGGACGATACTCTAAACAGCGTGTTGACACTTATTCCACGCTTGCGACGTATTAATTTTGGAATTGTGACTTGACCCTTGCTTGTAGGTCGAACTAAATTTTTTGGCATTACTTGCTCCCTATGTTACATTCATTATTTCTTACTTTCTTACAGTTGTCAATTATATTATGCTGTAATTGACAACCAGCGCAATTGGCGTACCGTAGTGCTTAAACAACGATAAAGGATTATCATGACACTCTATTATGTATTAGGCATAATCGCATTGGTATTGCTTTCAGGACTGCGCGTGATCAAAGAATACCAACGAGCCGATGCCTTTTTGCTTGGCCGATTTCGGGGCGTTCGTGGACCAGGTTTAATTTATATCATCCCGATTTTTGAACGGATGGTCCTGGTGTCACTCCGTACCGTGACTATGGACATTCCATCACAAAAAATCATCACCAAAGATAACGTATCGATTGATATCGCTGCAGTGGCCTACTATCACGTGGTTGATCCGGAAAAAGCAGTGATTGCAGTTGAGAATGTGTACTACGCCGTCAATCAGATTAGTCAAACTACCGTGCGAAACGTAGTGGGACAGTTTATGCTGGATCAACTGCTGTCAAAAACGCTCGATATTAATACTCAAATTAAAAACGTGATCGATCAGCACACCGAAGCTTGGGGCGTTGAAGTAACGGCGGTGGAGATAAAAGACATTGTGCTGCCAGATAACATGCAGCGAGCGATGGCCAAGGAAGCGGAGGCGGAGCGGGAGCGCCGGGCTAAGATTGTAGCCGCCGAAGGTGAGCTCCAAGCTGCTGCCAAACTGGGCGAAGCCTCCGACGTGATGACCAAACACCCAATCGCCTTGCAGCTGCGTACCCTGCAAACCATGGCCGAGATAAGCGTGGAAAAGAACTCGACTATCATCTTCCCGGCGCAATTTATGTCGACGGTGCAGGAAGCAATTGCGATGATAAAAAAGACTCTCAACTAATTGAACTCGGCTTTGATACAATCGCATATGCGATTACAAAACGAGCGAGATCTTGCACGCGGCACGGTGTTACCGCTTAGCATCTACATTAATAGCAGGCATTTATGATGACATACCGTTTGTTACTGGCGATGTTTTTGCTGATTGCGCTGATCGGTGGAGCGTACGCGTGGCACAAATCGGCTCAATCGCCGGTGCAGCCTTTGTCTAGCCCAATAACTCCGTCTAGCGGGAATGCGGCTCCTGTACCGGACGAACATCCTAACTCAGTCACTCCAGAATCCGCGGCACCGACTCCTGCACCGACGCTGCAAAACATGGCTTGGCAAGAGCCGGTGGATCAGTTTAAATCACGCGTCACCAAAAAGCCATTTGGCATCTACATCACACCTGCTACCTCACCAGTGCAGCCGGAAAAGTTTACTGGATACCACACCGGAGTTGATGTGGAGTATCAGGATGTAGTTGCAGATGTACCAGTGCATGCTATCGCCGATGGTATGGTGGTATTATCACGCACCGCCTCAGGCTACGGTGGCGTGATGGTGATTCGACATGCAATTGACAGCAAACAGACCCTGGTGGTTTACGGACACTTAAGAGCAACTTCAATGAAGGGCGTTGGGGTGGCGGTCAAGCAAGGCGACGCAATCGCGGTGCTTGGTACTGGGTATTCGTCAGAGACTGATGGCGAGCGCCGACATCTCCATTTTGGAGTTTTAGCGGGGTCTACTATAGACATCAAAGGCTACGTCCAAACCAAAGCCGAGCTCTCAGGCTGGGTTGACCCGCTGTCACTCTATCCTTAAAAAAAGCGTTATGGCCGAGGTGTGAGTAATATCCGCAATGCTTCCATCTTGGCAGGATCAAGTTTGGCCTGCAGTGCCCGAATCGCGAGCTCGGGCACGCCAAGTTTTTCACTTGTGGCAAGCTCAATGAATTGATCGAGCGAGACAAACTGGGGCTCAATTTTTTCACCGGCGTCAAGCTGCTGTTCAGCTACTTTGCGGCAGCCGTGGGCAACGTAGGTGTAAATAGTCCAATCAATTTTTGAGATTGGCGAAACGGCGTACCACAACGCTAGGGATGCTGCTTCGTAGCCTGTTTCCTCACGCAACTCTCGCCGTGCCGCGGCTTCGATATCTTCACCTTCGTCGACCCGGCCACCGATGATCGTGTTGAGCGGCGGCTTAGCCGGCTGCTCCTCATGAGCAATGATGATACCGCCGTCTTCAGTCACTGGGATGATACAGACCGTGTCAGCTCGCTTTAATTTTTCAAATGTCGCAACACTGCCATCAAACATTTTCTGCTGCCACTGATACACATCAAAAATTACTCCCTCAAACACCCGCTTCGCATCTGCAGGAATTGGCTGTAATGAATCGTCGGTGGTATCTTGTGACATCAATAAGCACCATACCATATTTTCGCATGATCTTCGATTGATCTTGCAAGACATGCTAAGCTTAATCTATGACAGACAACAAAACCTGCGCCCACTGATGAATGCACCTTCACGGAATGAGTTCACCGCCATTATCAATAGTGCCTTGCGTTTTTCACTGGCCACCATTCAAAAAAATGCCTCGCTGTTTTTGGCCCTTGCATTGTTATCTGGCATACTGATTGGCGCCATTACCATGATAATGCTACTGCTGGCCGGTTTTTTGAGCGGACTACTTGGCGTTTCACTCGATTTTGACGGTGCCGCCACCTACATTTTGGTTGGCAGCATCATTACAGCGCTCATCGTTGTGTCAGCCGGCCTAAAACATACAGCACTAAACCTCTATGATCAAAAAATAACCACGGTACGCGACTTTTTTCATGGATTTCGACACGTCGGTGTCTACCTGATAACCAGTCTGCTGTACTACGTGCTTGTAGGAGTAGGAGTCGGCGTTGCGGCATTGTTAGCATTTGCGATCACGCAGCTTGTTCCCGACGTTAATCCGCATTTTTTATACCTTATTCCGATTATTATTGGACCGCCATTTACCATTCCGTTTCGCTTTGCCGGTGTGATTGCGCTTGACCGCGGGGTCGGTGCGGGAACGGCACTCCGCCAAAGTCTCGCCTTGACCAAGGGGCTCCGCATAAAACTATTTGTGCTCTATGCCAGTCTGCTGCTCATTATCAATGCTCCGGTCAGCGCCGTAGTGCGCAATATTCCAGACACTGTGGTAATAACCAGCGCATTATCATACCTCATTGCTTCGGTATTTGTGATCGGCATTGTGCTATTCACGCTGCATCTGCTTCCAGAAATCTACATTTATCGTGCATTGTGGTATCGTAAATCTTTATCCGAACCACCATCCTATTAATAAGGTGGTGTAACCCGGAGCACTATGTATTATGGGTAATCATCTCAGCGAAAAAAAACCACAACCTCGATTAAATAAGGGAGACGCAAACTTGGCTGTTTCTACTGCTTCACTTGAACTCGTTTTGACTAATTTAAGCGAAGGTGTCTGTGTAATAGCCGAAAATATGCAAATATTGTACGCCAATTACGCTTTTGCAAACCTGATACGGCGTCCGCTGCAGGAACTTGCTGGTATACCACTATGGCAAGCGATGCCACAGATCAAACCGGTACTTCAGCGGCACACCCAAGTAATGCCGAGGCAATTAACTGCTCCGATGCTGGCCGCTTTAATGGGTGAGTATAATCTCGGATCCTTAAGCCGTCCACGGTTTGTTAATCTCGATGTATCTCGCATCCCCGGAATTGACCAGATTGTGATATTGCTCCATGACGTCAACGACCAAAAAAATCATGAAGCTGCCATGCTGCACAAGGAACGGCAATTGAATGAAGCGCAGTCGATTGCTCATCTTGGAAGCTGGGAGTGGGACATCAAAACGGACGTGGTAACGTTGTCAGATGAGCTGTGTCGAATTTATGGTATTGAAACACCGTTCGCTGCTCGCTACGTCGATTATCTGCAATGTATTCATCCCCGCGATCGTGACATGGTAGGGGAAACGTTTGCGAATGCATTGGAACATCAGCCATCTTTTGATCTGTACCATCGTATCGTGCGTCCCACAGGCAGAGTTCGCATTGTCCACGCCTTAGGGAACGCGGTATATGATGCTCACAGCGCAGTTATTGGTATAGTCGGAACCGGTCAAGATGTAACTGAGGTAAAGCTACGTGAGCGAAAATTACGCAAATATACTCGCGAAGTGGTACGCAGTCGGGCCAAGATTAAACGGGAAAACGCTCGATTTGAAGCCATCATCTCATCAATCGGCAAAGGATTGATCGCTATTAATAACGATACGGTGATCGTGCTCGCTAACCGCATGGCCGCTGAAATGTTTGGTTGGGATCAAACTGAAATGGTTGGGCAAATATGCACAGAGATCATCGATTGCATTGATGACAATGGGAATCCAGTTCCTGCTGGCCAGGGACCACTCGAGCAAGCGCTGGCGCAAAAAAAACGCGTCTACTCAACAGAATATTATTACTCGCGCAAAGACGGATCTACCTTCCCCGCCTCGATTACCGTCACCCCTATTTTACTCAAACAAAAAATTATTGGATCAATTATGGTGTTTCGGGACATTACCGAGGATCGCCTGGCCGATCGGGCAAAATTAGAGTTTGTGTCGATCGCATCACACGAACTGCGCACGCCGCTCTCGGCAATTAACTGGTACGTCGAGATGCTGCAAAGCGGCGACGCTGGTAAACTTAAACCGGATCAACGTAAATTCGTCGATGAGATTTATGCTGGCAATCAGCGCATGATTGCGTTGGTGAACGACCTGCTCAACGTATCCCGTCTTGAACTTGGTACCTTTGCCATTAGCCCAATCCGTGTTGATGTTGCAGAAATTGCTCATCAGCTGGTTTCCGATCTGGGTCATCAAATCAGCGCCAAAAAACTGATCATGCACGAACACTATGCAAAACAATTACCGCGTCTTAACGCCGACCCTAAACTGCTGCGTATCGTGTTCCAAAATTTACTGAGTAACGCTATCAAATACACTCCACCAGGAGGCGAGATCTTTTTTTCCATCACTAAAGACGACCAAGAGGTATTGGTTACCGTGAAGGATACCGGCCTCGGCATTCCGCAGTACCAGTTTCCGCAAGTATTTAATAAGTTATTTCGAGCAGATAACGCTCGCGACACTGAAGTGGAGGGAACCGGTCTTGGTCTCTACATTGTAAAGTCGATTATTGAACAATCGGGCGGGAAGATTTGGTTTGAATCGACAGAGACGCTCGGTACGACCTTTTATTTTGCTCTACCGTTTCAGGGCATGACGCCAAAAAATGGCCATAAAAGTCTAATCAAATAACGAGATGTAAAAGGAGACAGATGAAAACAGCTAAAACTATATTGATCGTTGAGGACGTTGGGCCGTTAAGGAAAGCGATCGCTACAAAATTGCAACATGCCGGCTTGCACACACTTGAGGCCAAGGACGGTGTCGAGGGTTTGGCGATTGCGTTGCAGCATCATCCAGATTTGATTTTGCTTGATATCTTAATGCCAAAAATGGATGGTCTGACCGTGCTCAAACGTCTCCGCGGCGACCAATGGGGACGGGCGGTGCCGGTGATCATTTTGTCGAATTTGGTTGATGAGCACTACTTTGATGAAGCAGAGCGGCATAACGTGGAGGATTACGTGATTAAAAGTAATTGGAAACTAGAGGATATTGTCCAGCGTATTTACCAAGCGTTACAGATCGAGCAGCACAGCTAAAAACTCATCTTATGCAGCAGAACTCGATTCCTGGACAGAACCTAGACCGCAAGTTGCAA
>CAZLPY010000044.1:0-8842 GCA_964561525.1 uncultured Candidatus Saccharibacteria bacterium
CACCAAATTCTACCTTCGTCACATTTAACCCCGGGATAATCAGTATTTGAGTAATCACTTTTCTACCATCGGATTAATTGGCATGAACGAAGCTGCCCTCAATTTACTGGGACGGGATATCACAACGTTGGAGGGGCGAACATTTGCTAGCACAGTGCTTGATTATATGCGTGATCGTCTGCAACAGTATCAAGAAATAACTGGTAACTATTACAATTTGGAGGCCACCCCGGCTGAGGGTACTGCATACCGGTTTGCTAAAAAAGATAAAGAGCGGTTTCCTGATATTATGGTGGCGAACGAAGATAGTGTCCGAGACCAAAATCAACCCCCGTTTTATACTAACTCATCACACGTACCGGTTGATTACACGCATGATATTTTCGAGCTACTTGACTTGCAAGATGAGCTGCAGACGAAATACACTGGTGGCACTGTAGTCCATATCTTTGTCGGTGAGGAGATTACCGACGTTCGGGCAGTGAAAACTTTGATACGACGAATTTGTGATACGTATCGTTTACCCTATTTTACCCTCACGCCGACGTTTTCAGTCTGTTCCACCGATGGATATATTGCGGGCAAAGTACCGCTGTGTCCCACCTGCGGAGAGGAAACAAATGTTTATTCACGGATCGTGGGGTATTTGCGTCCGGTCAAACAGTGGAATGTAGGAAAAAAAGCTGAGTTTGCTCACCGCAATAGCTATTCGGTACAACCGACAGCAAACCAAAAGCGCAGCAGGACCGGTACGGTGTTGCGTCAGCAGCTCGTGCGAGCTTAGCTATGCAGATTGCAGGGATACAAAAAACTACGTTGGTTGATTTTCCAGGACACGTTGCTGCAACGATCTTTACTCGAGGATGTAACTTTCGCTGCGCTTATTGTCACAATCCTGAGTTGGTGGTGCCAAATCGGTTTGCACCGCTGCTGCCGGAAACAGAAATCCTACAGTTTTTGCACAACCGCCGCGGTAAGCTTGACGGAGTTTGCATCACCGGCGGGGAACCAACACTACATGCTGACCTCCTGCCGTTCATGCAGCATATTAAAGCTTTGGGATTTTTGGTCAAACTTGACACCAATGGGTCAAATCCCGATCGATTACAACACATTATTGATTCAGGTGTTGTGGATTATATCGCGATGGATATTAAAAGCCCGCTCAATCGCTATCTCGACGTAAACCATGCGCGCGGACACCGCTCGACTAGCTTGGTTCACATCATTGAACAGAGCATCACAATGATTATGACAAGTGGCATCGATTACGAATTCCGCACTACTGTGACCAAACCGTTGCTTGATTTGCCTGATATCGTCGGAATCGGCCTTAGTATTAAAGGCGCCAAGCGTCATTTTTTACAAAATTATGTTCCATCAAAGCAGATTAATACTGAGCAAAAACTATGGCCATTTAATGATCAAGAACTACGTGATGCTCAATCAACAATGGCTCGTTATGTTGAATACGCCGGCGTACGGTAACGATATCGTAAGGGAGCTTGGCAGAGCAAAGGTTAGATGCCAGGATACCCGGGGAATGAATCTAGCTTGATGTGATTTTCCGCAACGTTCATTCCGAAAAGAGTTTTTTGTATTCCCTCTACCATTGGTTCAGGGCCGGAGATATAAAAATAAGACGTTTTTATATCTGGCGCTAGCTCCCGAATCTTTTTATCATCAATGCGCTTTGGGGAGATAATGGCATGCCAGCTAAATTGCTGGTGTTTTTGCGCCAGCTTATCGAGCTCGTCTTTGTAGATAATATTGGTGTCTCTATTGGCATAAAGTAACGTCACTTTGATCTGCTTTTTTTCATGATCAAGCTGCTTTAGAATTGCGTGAAACGGGGTGATGCCTATTCCGCCCGCAATGAACACATACTCTTTCGCAACGTCATCTACCACAAAACGTCCGCTGACGTTCGAAATCTCAATCGTTTCTCCATGCTGCAGCCCCCGCAACACCTGCTTAAAACTGCTACTTTTTTCGGCAAAGCGCGTTGTAATGGTGATAATATCTTCAAACGGAGCTGAGGAGATGGTAAACCAACGGTCTGATCCTCGCGTATCCGTTGGCTCATGATGCAGTACGTAATGACAGTATTGACCGGCCTGCCATGTTACTGGCTCAGTCGGCTTGAAGACGAAGCATTCTACATCAGGAAGAAGAGTTTTTCGCTGTACGAGGTGTAGTTTCATGTGCACATTTCTGTAGTACAGCGTTATGTTTTAACGGGAAGTTCCGCCACCGGCAGATCGCGTTTTGCTGGACCGTGTACTACCTTGCCTGCTTTATTGTATTGCGATCCGTGGCACGGGCATTGCCACTGTTTTGCACTATCATCCCACCCTACAATGCAGCCCATGTGCGTACATACCGCCGAATGTGCAGAAATTTCACCGGAGTCAGATTTATATACCGCTACTTTTTGGCCGTTATGATCGATAATTGCGCCGTGCCCTGCGGCGATTGAATCAATATTTGCAGCTGACTTTTTACGACCGCCAATGTAGCGCCCAGGATAGCGAATACCTTGTTGAACAGAGTGGAGAATACGATTCATGCCCCTATTGTAGAAGTACTTGGGGCAATGTGCAAATAGCAGCGTGATCGGATGCTGAAACGCTACCGCATAATTTGGAGTATTGTATGAGCAAATGATGTATCGCAATATTATGCACAGACGAGACGCCTTGATTAAGCGATCGCCTTCCCTAACAAGACTTTTTGTTGGTGAAGAGGATGAGGTAGCTATTGTGCAATGGCCAAATGCTCCGTTACTTGCTTGGGCGTTTTTGCGAGTATTGACGTGGTTCACCACTGGCCATATTCAATCGTTGTTGAATGATGGCGCAATTGTTTTATTGCTGGTATGGGGAGCGCTTGAAATTGGTTGGGGCAGTAGCCTGTTCCGCAAAATGCTCGGATCACTGATTGCAGCCGAGATATTATATAATCTGGTAAAACTGATTGTTAGATAGTGTGGTGTGGTTTGAAGCAATCTTAATAACGTTCAAAATGGCGGGTAGCCTGGTTTTTACCGGTAAATCAGCTCAAATAGCTTATATACCAAGAATGCGGGCCAGACGATGGCTTTTAATAGGCCCATTACCCCGTCGCCAAAGGTAGCCGCGTGTTGAATAAAGTATACCAGTGCTCCTATAAACCCTAAACCGTATACCATCCCGCCCGATGCGTGACCATTCATGTTTTTCATAGCTCTCCTTTTTGTTCGAGTTTATTTTTGACTAATCCGTACAAAACCTCATGCCCTTGATCGTTCGGATGCACACCATCATCAGTTAAGAGGTCTGCGTATTTTTGCTCTATGAAGTGAGTGTAAATGTCGATCATCTCCAGACCATATTGCTTCGCCACTTTTTTGGTTCGATCGTTGTATTGTTCAATAAATTCGTTTTTTCTGATCCTGCCTTTGTGATTTGGCTTTTCAGTAATCTGTTCATTTACGGGTAGTAGGGTTAATAGCATGGTCTTTGGTGAAAACGCCTGTAATACTTGAATCATCTGCACGAGATTTTGTTCGTAGGCCTCTTGGCTCACTACAAAACTGTTGGAATGAGTCATGAACGCACAGTCGTTCGCACCAATGGAGATGAGTACTCGATGATCTGCATCATCGCGATACCTGGCCTTAAATTCAGCCTCGATTCGCGCCAAAAGTTGATTGCTGGTTTGAGCCGATACGCCCAGATTAAACACTTGCGGCCTGAGTGATGATGGTAAATGTATGTTCGTTGCATCAAGATGCTTTCGTAATCGAGTTACCCAGCCGCCTTCACTATCCCACGCGCCGTAAACGATGGAAGCACCAAACACATAAATTTGCAGACGTTTTAGATCAGTCTCTTCCATTTGTTGTTTAACCTAATTCCGTGTGTGCTAGCCATATCTAGTGCTTTACTTGGTAGTACTTTTGGATTGCTAACGTAAACCAAAGAACCGCAACCAGTGAGACTGAAAACATAGAGAATCTAAGCGACAGAGTCCAATATACAACAGCGTAGATCGCCAAAACACTCCCAGTCATTAAGCTGGTTGAAAGTGCGGGCTTGTCTTTACTCAAAACCGATGGAATAAGAGCAACGGCAAAAATAATAGACCCGATAGATAAAATCCAATCTTGCCACGACATATCATCAACTTAGCACATGTGATGTGAAACAAAAAGAAGGAAACATAAAGAACAAAATCTATGATCCCTCATCATAATGAGGCGTTCGCGCGTGATTGCTCACGCGGTCGCTTTGTGGTAAAATACCAATGTTAACATGCGAATATTCCCCGGTAGCGCAGCGGTAGCGCAAGTGACTGTTAATCACTTGGTCGTCAGTTCGAATCTGACCCGGGGAGCCAGTTTGAAAATGTTAGAACTGAAGCTGTTTGATCTGACTCTTGTAGGGCTGCTTGTAAAGCCTTAGTCGGAACAGCTTCTTTTATTATTCTGTCTTGAATAATAATTTGATCCCAAAAAAGAGCCAAATAACGACGTTTTAAAGGCATTGGCGCATCAGTATAAGCCTGATGAACATTACGCGCTAGGAGTAACAGTCGCCTAAAAGTAACCATGTTTTCTTCTCGATCTCCATTCAATTTAGCAAGCTCAGACTCGGCGGCTCCAATATCAGCACGTATTACTAGGCTTTGCCGTTGGTAGCTCTCGTCGGACATCACATTATCGAGTAATTTTTCATCAAGCTTATCATGCCTGTCACGCAATTTTTCAACTTGTGCTTGTAAATTACGGCGTTGCGAGTCAATATCATTGTGCGTCACAAAAAAGATGTTCTGAGCTTTGGCTATGGTGGAATCTATGATCTCTTGAGGTAAAGTAATATGTTTAAAAAGTTCAGAAACCTTTAGTTCAAGCAGTCCCATTTCGATATTTTGTCCCTTATTTGAATGTACTTTAAGGGAAACAGGACAGTGATAGTAGGCTTTGTGCTTTATTGGATGATAATCGCTGGTCAATGACCTTTTACAAATCCCGCATTGTACCAAACCATTCAATAATGAGGCATGCTTATGAGTTCGATCGGCGTATCGGTTGTGCTCTGCAAGAATTCGCTGACAATTTTGATATATGGAGTCATCAATTAGGGCTTCGTGTTTTCCGGGTAACACTGCGCCCTTATAAAGGAATTTCCCGGTATAAAAAACATTTTTTAACGTGAAAGCCATATGGTTTTTAGTTAGTTTTTTACCGGTGCGGGAACGCAGACCTTCGCTATACATCTGGTCACACAAGCGATCGAGTGAATATGTCCCAGTAGCATATAAATTAAAAGCACGTGTGATCAGGGCACTTTGTCCAGGGTCAACGACAATAATATTTCTCTCAAGAACATTAACAGCATCCGAACTCACTTGATTAAGATAGCCTAGCGGAGCCCATCCAGGCCACCACCCCGATTTTGCTTTTTCATCCATGCTCATGCTTGCTTTCCTGCCAGTAACTTTTGGTTGGAATGCGTTTACGGCTGCAATAATAGTATCCATAAATGATCCTTCGGGCGAATCGTCAATCATCGGCTGATTCAAGGATTCGAGTTTTATTCCAGCTTTTTTCAAGATCGCTTTTAGTGCAAAGTGTAAGTTTTCATCTCGTGCGATTCGATCTGTGTCGACTACTAATATACGCTCAACCTTATGCCGTTGGCAAAAGGCCAACATTTCCTGTAAAGCTGGACGGTTAGGGTTTGATCCTGAAAATCCTTCGTCTTTAAACGCTTTAAGCAAGCTATAACCGCTGGTTTTTGCCTTTTCCGACAACACCGCGATTTGATCAGGAATTGATCGTCCACTTTTAACCTGCTCGTCCGTACTTACTCGCGCATATATTACACATTTTTTCATTTCATCCTTAATAATTTACAAAGTGGTCTGGGGCGGTGACTCAAGTGGAAGTTTTGTGGTATTACTATAATCCTCATCACTTTCGATTCCAACCAGCTGTTCTGCCAAAATTGAAGCCAGATCATCACAAAACTGTTGAGTGTGGGAATCAGTAAATACTCGTTTTTTGATTAATGATTGCTTCATCGATTATGTGTGGCAAAATTTACATCTCTATAGGTATGTAACTTTTGCCACTCTCCGTTTCATATTCAAAGTCACTTAAGACCCAATATAGTTTTGTACTCTTATTGCCGCGCATCACGAAAATTTCATTGCCTTCTACCATTTTTGCTAGAACACTTCTGATTGTCCGTACTCCAGCTCGACAACCTGATGCTTCTAATTCGGCGAGAAGGATTTTTTGGGAAAGTGGATGGCCAATGGTGCGCAGAGTTTCAAATATAGAGTTTGCCGCTTCCTCTGACTTGCTCTGAGTAATATCAATTTCATGTCCGTAATCAAATTTCATACCGCCTTCTTCTATTTCGATAATTTCAACTGCAAATGGCGATAGCTCCTTATTTTGACGTAACTTAGCCTGCGTTAAAAGTAAGCCTTCATCCTGTTTTTTGACAATGATGTGACAATCAACTTGCGCTAATATATCGGATGATCCACGCATATCGTTTGAGGGATTGTTTTGTGACCCAGATCCCTTACGGTGATGATGAGTGAAAATAATAGTAATACCTGCTTTGTTAAATCGTTTTAGCTGTTGGAATACCTGCGACATTTCAGCTGCTTCATTTTCATTTTTGTTGTGAATACGCACCAAGGAATCAAAAATAATAAGCTCAATTTGGTTTTCCTTTGCAAATTCTAATAGTTCATTGATCTGTTCTGTTTCAAGTTTAAAGACCTCAAGCGTAATAAAATGTATCGGTAATAAACGGTTGAAGTCTAAGCAAAGAGCACGTTTATGAAGCTCATATTTTCCATTTTCCTCATCAACGTACAGAACTCCTACTTGTTGTGTATCAAAATGATTAAGGAATGGTGTTCCACCTGCAATTGCTCTCACCATCTCTAACACAATCCATGTTTTGTATGAAGCCGGAGGAGCGGAAATTGCTATAATTCCCCCTTTGGGAATCAATCGGTTGATCAGCCATTCGTCAGCAGGAAGGGGCTCATTAAATAACTGATTCAGTGATGTAAATTTAAAGGATCGAGCTTTCATCACTCACCTCTCGAATACAATTGTGACTTTAAAATGCGCGACTGGTTAAAATAAGCTAATGGATCAACGCGCAGACGTCCCTTCCAATACAATTCAGTCAGTTCATCAACCTCTAGGTCTTTTGTAAAATAAAATAAAGCTTTTCGAGGATTAGCTTTGTTGATTGAGTGAATTTTAATAAATAAGGACAGTGCAATCGCTAGCCCAAGATCGCTCGTTGTGAACATATTCTTCTCGGTGTTCTTCATCATAATTCTCATTGTTACAAACTTAAAAAGCCTCCTTATCGTAACGGAGGCCGAAGTAATCAAAAATCTGATAACTTGGGACTAACTTTCCTCAACTATTTTTCGATATTCATCAACATCTTTGTATATATCATTGTCTGTATGGATATAGGGAGGGGTATCGCCAGGTATTGGTTTTTTGGGATGATATTTATCCAAATACTCTTTTACTTCATCAATTGACTTCTTCGCAACTATGAACATGTCATAAACGTCACAGTAGCGTTTCCAATTCCTGATTGGCTGATTAATCAGTTTAGTTTTGTATGGCAATTGATTTTGATGTTCTTTGATCATATTCCATACCGCGAGGAAATCAGCTTTCCCTACTTCGTCCGTGATCTTTAGTATAATAATTTCTTGACCTGAATGTTCATCAACTTGAATGTTATACTCCATTCCGGAAGGAACCTTTACCTTCTCATTTAACATTAGGTAATGCTCAACGTAGCGAAACCAACGCGGATTAAGATGGTTCTTTATTAATATTTCTCCAATGTTATTTTGAAAGGCTTGTTGTATTTCCAAAGTTATACTTTCTCTATTCAAAAGTTTTTCAAAACCCTCAAGTAATATGTATGAGTAACTAAGTTCACGCTTTTGACGCATAAGCTCTAGTTCAAGGTCTTCGTCAGTTGGCTTATAACGCGCTGACTGTGATGCGAACCACTCTCGCCATCCCAATAACTGGCTTTTTGTAAGCCCATTGGGTGGAATATTCCATTTAGTACGAAATATTTTAACGGCTTTTTCGAATCTTGGCCTTCGAAATAGTACAGATTCTGTGTATATTGCGTTGCGGTAGGAGACCGCAAGTCTTTCTGATTTTTTCATATTAATAGTAATAGATTAGTTGTGCTAGTTTATTGCCTAATGCTTGACCATGCTTCTTTCCAATTATGGCCTTGCTCACATTGCTCAACAAGCGTAAATAAATCGTTTGTATCCTTAATAATGTCCGGCCATTGACTAGAAGGCGTAGAAGCGAATGCCTCTTCGCGCATTGCTATCAATTCTTTCGCCTTGTCACCCATAGCCTTTGTTAGAGTCTGATTAGTGCTTGTAATGAATAATGTTATTAACAACTTAAAATAAACCAACTGTAAATATAGGACATAGTTGGTGCCTAATTGGAAGTGTTTATCATCATATTTATACTCGACTGTTACAAGTTGGGGCTTATCGCTTTGAAAATTCTTGATGATAGCATCGAGAACTGTGAATTGATTAGCATGGGACATGGCCGACATAACAGCATAGTCTGTCCAAGGCAATTGCAATTCTTGCTTGATGAAGTTAGTAAGGTTGAACTCTTCCATACCATCCTTTTGTTTATGGAGAGCTGCATAGGGTCTTTCAGAGTGGCATGAAGTATATATAATTTTGATATACGCCTCATAACATACTCTCGATAATGTCAAGCTACCTTCGTAATCACCTCGAATTAAACGGT
>CAZLPY010000045.1:0-5519 GCA_964561525.1 uncultured Candidatus Saccharibacteria bacterium
CGACACTCCAGTTCAAGCCTTGCAACCGACCTTGGGCAATCTCGATGTGAGCGGTGGCGATAGCTACGCTGAGCCTGGGCTAATTGACTTAGGGTTCATCGGCACGAATAAACCACTATGTAGCGCCACTGCTACTTCATCGTCCGATGTACACATCGCCAAGCAAATTCAGCAATGGGCAGGAGTCGCTACCTACGCCAAAGGAAGCTACGCTAATGAAATTGAGGATACGAACGTGCCTGCTCCGGCTAACACATACTGGAGTGATGGTGTGACAACGGTGCCAAGTACGGTGCTGCGGGTGCGGGTAGTACTGCGGAATCCGGATACCGTCAGTCGCAATGTGAACATTACTGATACGGTTCCCAAAGGAATGCAGATCCTCTACGACGCAAATGGTCATAATGGACTGCACCGAGATCGTGATGTCAATAATGTAAACGATTCGATTGTAAACTTAAGCGCTGCTCCTCCTGAAGGCAATTCTGGCGGTGGGACTATTACTGATAACTCAGTCACCGTTCCAGGAAGGCACGTCGTGGAAGTAATGTACTTGGCCCAAGTTGTATCACCATTCTAAGGAATTTACGATGAACATTGGTACTCGCCTATTGGTTCTCACCTTCGGCGCCACCTTAGGGCTTGTTGGGATGGGGAGTAAGGCGGCGCACGCTGCTGTACAGCCGATAGAGCTGTCTAAAACGATGCACAATATCACTTTAACTAGTCCCAGTGGCAGTTTGCTATCAACGCTATCTGCTCCAGGGGATACGGTAAAAGTTGATCTAATCATCAATAATGAAGGCGATCAGATTAACGGTATCACAGTGCGCGATTCGCTCGGTGAAGCCGGCCGATCATTTGCCAAGCCTGCCTCGATCACTATGTACAACGGCGGAGTAGAGCAAGATCCGAGTAAAGTAGGGTACGGTAGCTGCAAGGGGTCGCAGCAGGGGAATCTGACCGATACCAGCGCTGCAGATCCGCTCAACATCAGCTTTGATACTACGTCTGCGGTACCGAATCTGAAGCAAGGTACCCAATACTGCGTCGAGTACACGCTCACAGCAACTGCTCCGATGTTTCCCAGTTTTAAAAGCCGATTGGTGGGCTTTCCGGTGTATGTGACCGATTCCGGTTCTAGTACTGAAGCGCTTTACGATGTGTCGTACTTGTACATTAATCCGATACAGGGACAACACTTAAGCGCCAATCTGTATTCGTCTTCCAACAATGCGCTCGACCTAGGTGTGATTATTCCGGGCGCAACCGTAAAAGTGACAAGCGGAGGATCATCGATCAAAGATACAACGACACCGGCTACGGTGCTACTGCAGCCAAATCAAAACACGCTTACCCAATCTGCCCCAACCGACACACAGTGCCAAATTACGCCAACGTTTGGTGCAGTCCCACAACGCAGCCGTGGCAGTGCCTGCTTGTTTTCCGCTGCAGTTAAAGTGACTAACTCGAGTGGCGTCGATGAAGGTGGATCGACCGCTTATTTTCTGGCGCTTCCGTCCAGTACCATCATTGGGAATGTCTACGGCGGTGCAAATAGCCTTGATGCGAGTAAGCTGCTGCTGCCTGGGCAACACGTTGCAACGGGCACCAAAAATGGTCTATCGCAAAATAACGTCAGCTATTCGATCGATCCTAATTCAGTCAGTGGTTGGAGCGTCGGGACAAGCCCAGCGCAAATCTACAAAAATGTCTATCAAAACGCCAACGTAGCGCGCCTGCTGCGAAATCCGGATCGCATTGTGGACAACACTACGTGTGGGCAATACGCCCTCTCATTTACCTGTGTTAGGAACGCTCAAAATGAGTGGGATATCACTATGAATCTGAACGCCAGTACCGATCTCAATCTTGGCGCGTCGTCACTAAAAGGCACCGTTACCAATAATCGGAATGACGGTTTTGTGGTGTTGGTTAAAGGTAACTTGATTATTGATAATTCTACCGCGAGCCCGACCACATTGACAAACTGGACCCGGGGAACGTTAATCGTGCAAGGGCGTCTAACCATTCATAACGTTAATATTACTCCAGGGGGAACATCGAACGCTGGGCTCGGTTTTATCGTGCTTGGGGCGGACTCAGCCACTTCGGGTAAAGCGGCACGGTGGAATGTGACCGATAACGCCAATGATTACTCGTTAAAATCAGTCGGCTTTTTTGTGCCCGGTACTCCAGCTGGCGGAGCCGGTGACGGCACATTTCAAGTGCTCAAGCCAGGTCCCCGTTCACTGACGCTTACCGGGAGCATTGTGGCCAATAACGTTGACCTCTCCGCGGTAGCTGCTCCTCCGGATCCAGACAACTCCGGTATTACGATACAGTACGATCAAACTTTGGCAACCTATCCGCCACCAGGATTTACCTTGTTTAGTTCAACGCCGGTGCTTAGGGATACGGCGCCATAGTCGCGTGGCAACTTCAAGCCGCATCAGACGGGGCGAAGAATTGCTAGCATTCGCGAGGTAATCTCGACCCTGCTATTGAAAGTGGTTGCACTACTCGAATATTATGATCTATACTTAAAACTAAGGATAAGGAGGGGAGTTGTACGTGATCTCGTATATCTCCACATTAGGGGATAAACAATGATCGACGTTGATATTGCAGCACCGCCTCAGGCGGCTCGGCCACCAACGCCGGTCTATCAGCAAAAAAGTGGTCTATGGGATACAACTATGATTGTTGGCATAGTTTGTGTACTTGGGTCGCTGCTTTTATTGCTGTGGTTTGTTGTAACTAACCATACCTTAACTAAAGATGTAGCTGCGGCTTCAAACACGTCGCAGGCACTGGATGCCCAAATCGCCGCCGCCAATAAAACTGCAAACGGTAACGTGGAACAAAAGTCTCTCGAACTGGTATCAACGGTCGCAAAGTTTCAAAAGTTAGTGGATGGGCGAAAAATATGGAGTAAATTACTACCCATTCTATCGGCGAATACATTGCAAGGGGTATCTTTAACCGGTATTAGCGTTGATGACAAGCTGGTGTTTAAGGTTGATGGGATCACTCATCAAACTACCATTGGCAGCGACACCTTTACACCGTATGGATTGGTGGCGCGTCAGGTAGTGGCATATCGTGATGCGTCCGATGCAACACTGACAAACAGTGACCCCACTAAAACAGCGAACGTATTTAGCAACGTCACCTTGACTGCCATTTCGCAATCACTGACGAAGGACACAAAAGGGAGCGATGTGCTAACGGGGCGGTTTTCGGTCACGTTTAGCATGAACCCAGCGCTTTTGGCACTTCCCGCAAAGGCAGCTGCCGGAGCAGTCAAATGAGCACAATGCAACGAAACATTATGATCATCTGTGCGGTAGTGATGCTGGGTGTGTTTGCGGTGATTCATCTGTTACTGGTTCAGCCGCGCTTGGAGCTAGCACAACAAAAAGCTAGTCTCAACGCAGACGTTGCAGCGAAGACAAAGCGTCTCGATAAAGTGAATGAACTAAAGGCGGCTTTGCCAACGCTTGATGCAAAAGTGTCGGATTTATCAAAAGTAGGTTTGCCGAAAGATCAGCAACTGCCTGATTTGTTGGAGCAAGTTGAGCAAGCAGTATTATCACAAGGTGATTTCAAATTAGTCAGCTTTGACCCAATTCTTGGGAAAGCAACCGTTTCGACTGATCAGGCAGCGGGGGGTTTGACCGAAACCGCCTTTAGCATCACGGTTAGGGGCGATGCGAAAAAGCTATCAAGCGTGTTTGATGTGCTGAACAACAACCTCCGGCCGATGTACGTTAAAGGGATTGTGATCGCTCCAAATGCGGACGATGGTGCGCCAGCTGGCAGTGTGAACGCTACCATATCTATGGTCACCTTTAATACTGGATCGGCAGCAGTGGCCGCCGTGCCGGCTGTTTCGTCCACCACCACTCCATAGCATAATAAGGATATGATGAAAAAATTTGCTCCATATTTAGTAATAGTCGCATTTATTGCAGTTCTGGTTGGTGGCTGGTGGTATGAGCGATCAATCAGTAGTGTTGCGGAAGATGTGATGGTTTCGACCAGTCAGGCATCGTCATTAACGGCTAAGCAAATGCGTGATGCTGCCGATACCGCTACGCAAATTTCCACCGGCTTAAAAGTGAACGGCAAGGTACCACTTGACGCATCAGGTTTGCCGCGCAATCCTGATCCTCTATTTAGTCCGGTAAAATAGCGAGTGGCCATGGCTTCCACTCCACTTGCTCTACGCGTGGCTGATCATCGTTTGAAGTTAATCGATGCCTTATTCAATTTATCCAGCATTACTACTGAAACTGCTGCCGACTTGCGAAACTCATTAGCAAACTTTCCCGATGATGCTAACTTGGTGGACTATTTAGTAACACACCGCATTGCATCAAGTGATGATATTAATAAAGGTTACGCGCAGGTTTTTCGTATCCCATTTGAACCTACACTCGGGGAGGTCAAGGCGAGCGTGCTCGGCATGATTCCGGCGGCGACGTGCCAATCATACAAATTAGTTCCTTATCGCCTAACCGGCAAAACCCTATTCATTGCTCTGTGCGATCCGAATCATATTAAGGAAAATCAACCGGGAGTATTGGCCGATTTAAAAAAATCAACTGGACTGGCGTTCCGTTTGGTAATGACTACAGAAGCTGAATTTAAACGAGTGATGGCTCACTACCCAGAAAGCCCTCAGCCGATTTCGCAACCGCAATCTATCGCGCCAGCTTCGGGAGCATTGCCAGAAAAACCGCACCCTCCGCGTGTAACATTGTCCGGGAGAAGCATTGATCCAAATACACTGCATAAGGTGCCGCAGGCGTTGTGCGCCAAACACCGATTTGTGGTGTTTGAAGGAATTGGGAAGAACTTTAAAATTGCTGCAGAGATGCCATTTGATCCGAGCGCAACGGAGCTATGGCGTTATTTGGAAAAAGCAAACGGTGTACATTTAACCATCTATCAGGCTGCGAAAGCAGATATCGATGCTAGCCTTAAGCTTTTTGAGCAAATAACCCATCCCTCCCACGGCTTCATAGATTTAACGAAACGACGCATTAGTTTCGAATTGCTGCAAAAGATTCCTTACGAAGTAGCATCAACATATCGTTTTGTAGTATTCGAGCACGTGGGGAACCGCTACAGTGTCGCAGCTGAAGATGTAGATAGTAACATACTTCCGAAGATCTGGCGCTACATTGAGGTTCAGAATCATATTACTTTGGCAATTTATGCTACCAGTAAAGACAGCATTGATGCAGCACTTGCCCAGTATCGCAGTAATCAAACGAACATATCTACTGCTGCTCTCGCAACGGCCCCACAGATTCAGCGAGTCGGTGCGAGTGAGTGGCAGCATCAGACAGAGGAAGGCTTGAAACTAGACGAGGCAAAGTCGCTGGTGGTCAAAGGCCCGATTGTTATCGTGGGACAGATGCCGACCGAAGTAGCAACTCGCGCTGCGGTTGCACAGAAACCCGGGGGATGGTGGCAGCAGTTACTACGCTTGTTTGGGATTGGCAAAA
>CAZLPY010000045.1:5529-8825 GCA_964561525.1 uncultured Candidatus Saccharibacteria bacterium
TTGTCATTGCGCCGAGTGCTGGAGTTGTTGCTTCCCCGACTAAAGCGATTGCAAATACCCCTGCCATAGTAACTCCACCACCGCTTCCGCTAACTCCGGTTACTGCTCCGGTCGGTCAAGGGCTTCCGCCAGCCACGACGAATGAGAAGAAGGAACTGGATAGTAGTCAAAAAGGACAACCAGAGATGGCAGGTCCAACCATTATTGAAAAATCAACGCAAACATCTGATGTAGGTGCTGCCGGAGATATGAAACATCAAATGGAAAAGGCGAACGCCAAATCTGTTGATGAGGACGACCTCGGTTCTCTGTTAGATAAAGATGTGGCCTCACTGGAGGAGCTACAAACAATTATTAAATCAGGGTTTATTCCACGTATTGTGGCGGCGATTGTGAGCTATGCTATTACGTTGCATGCTTCGGACGTGCATATTGAAGCTGCGACTGAGGATGTTCGAGTGCGTTATCGCGTTGATGGTATGTTGCAGGACGTAGTTCATTTGCCAGTGGAGGAACAAGCCGCCGTTGTCAGCCGTATTAAAATTTTATCAAAACTGAAAATTGATGAAACACGAGTGCCACAAGACGGCCGCTTTGACGTTAAGTTTAAAGACCGCGAGGTAGATTTACGTGTTTCATCCATGCCAATGGTGCACGGCGAAAAGATCGTGATGCGTATTTTGGATAAATCGCATGGCATTATGTCGCTGGAGGAATTAGGCGTGGTCGGACGGGCATTTGATTGCATTATTGACGCGATCAAAAAGCCGTACGGTATTGTGCTCTCAACCGGGCCTACCGGATCTGGTAAATCGACCACACTCTACGCCATTTTAAATCGTATTAGCGTACCTACCGTTAATGTAATAACACTTGAGGATCCAGTGGAGTATGAAATTGCTGGTGTCAATCAAAGCCAAATCAAACCTAAAATTGGTTTTACCTTTGCGGAGGGGCTGCGCTCGGTGCTCCGTCAGGATCCAAACATTATCATGGTGGGTGAGATTAGAGATGCGGAGACCGCAAGTATGGCTACACACTCGGCCTTAACCGGGCATTTGGTGCTCTCAACTCTCCATACTAACGATGCTCCGGGTGCCTTGCCTCGGTTAATCAATATGGGCATTGAACCATTTTTGATCACCTCTTCGATCAATGTAGTTGAAGCGCAACGCCTGGTGCGTAAAATCTGTCAGAATTGCAAGGAAGAAGTTCAAATTCCGCCGGCAGTGGTTGAAGAGATCCAAAAAGAGCTCGATTTGATCCCGCAGAATAATCCCAAAGATCGGGCCCGCATTATCACTCCACTGAAGTTTTTTCATGGCAAGGGATGCGACAAATGTCAAAATGGCTACCGTGGACGTATCGGTATTTACGAGGTGATGCCGATGAGTGACGCCATCGAGGATTTGGCGGTGCGCAAGGTGGCCGCGAGTGAAATCCAGGATCAAGCAGTTAAGGAGGGGATGATCACCATGAAGCAGGATGGTTTACTGAAAGCACTGGCCGGTCAAACCACGGTTGATGAAGTGATGAGGGAGACAAGCGTGTAATCAAAATAAAATATCAAAAATAAAAAGTAAAAAAATAATGGAGTCTTTGACAAGACAGTCTCTTCATAAATGTTGTGTCAGATACCCCCCATTTTTTGATTTTATGCTATGCCTTGCACTCCGCTTGTCTTTCTCGGTATACTAAATGCAGTATGAATTAAGGAGGGATTTTTTTATGCCTGCCACCGTTTCACCCGAAATGGCACGCTTGCTTGATCAAACCATTTCAGGCAGTGCTTCAGATTTACACATCGTTGTTGGTATAAACCCGACGCTCCGTATTGATGGAGCGCTCACTCCGCTCGCTGATGAGCCGCTGATCGATCCAAAGCAGGCTGAAACTTTGGTGATGGGTTTGCTCGATGAACAAATGCGTGACAATTTTGTACAGCGCAAGGAGTTTGACTTTTCGTTTGGCTACAAGGAATATCGATTTCGGGCAAACGCCTACTATCAATCTGGCACCATGGCGTTGTCGCTCCGTTTAATTCCGCTTGAAATTCGCAATTTTTCGCAGCTTGGATTGCCGCCGGTGCTCGAGCGCTTTGCATCCGCTGGCCAGGGGTTTGTCATTATTACCGGACCGACTGGCCATGGCAAATCCACTACCCTGGCCGCGATGATGAACGTAATTAATGAAACCCGGCGTGGCCGCATTATTACCATTGAAGATCCGATTGAATACGTATTTAAGCATAAAAAGAGTATTGTAACCCAGCGAGAGCTTGGGCAGGATACCAACTCGTTTGCTCGAGCGCTCCGTGCCAGCTTACGTGAGGATCCGGACGTCGTACTAATCGGTGAGATGCGTGATCTGGAAACGGTAGAGGCAGCTTTGACTATTGCAGAAACAGGACACTTGGTTTTTACCACTTTGCATACCAACTCTGCGGCGCAAACTGCGGATCGCATCATTGACATCTTCCCGCCTCATCAGCAGCAACAGGTGCGGGCACAGCTCGCAAGCGTGTTGCTTGGAGTTATCTCACAGCGACTGATTCCGAAGATTGGCGGGGGGCGCACGGTAGCTGCCGAGCTGATGATTGCCAACTCGGCGGTGCGAAATACGATTCGTGAAGGCAAAACGCATCAACTGCCAAATATTATTCAGACCAGTGCAGCGGAAGGGATGATTAGTTTGGACAAAGTGTTGGCGGAGTTAGTGAGCAAAGGCGAAATCACCATCGACAACGCCTTGATGTGGGCTATCGACCCGAAGGCGTTGAAAATGATGGTGTATTAGCGCTACCGCGCTAATACACCACTGACTATCATGGCATAGTTGCGAATTTGTGAGCAACTACAACCAGATACGAACTTTGTGAGTATCTATGCCATGAAGGAAGATGGTATATTTATAAGGAGGAGCAGTTGCACATTAGATGCGAGTTGGAGCGAGCACCTATTCCACGAGTGAAGATGGCATATTGATGTGAGCATCCTGATCCATGGATGAAGACGATTCAGCGAATTCACGAGTGTCGACCTGACGAAATGAATATGGTGTACTGATGGAATGAGTACCCATACCTCAAGCGAAGTTGATTTAAAGAAATTTTGATATTATGGCTAAATTTACCTACGAAGCAAAAAATGACCGCGGACAATTAGTTAAAGGTGAGGTTCAGGCGACCAACGAAACGGCGGCCGAAAAACTCCTGCTACGCAATAAACTAATTGTAGTCAGTTTAGAGCCGGAAAAATCGTTCTTAAGTGTGCTCAAATTTTCGGGCAAAATAGGGG
>CAZLPY010000046.1:0-8505 GCA_964561525.1 uncultured Candidatus Saccharibacteria bacterium
CATTTGTCACTCACTACAACGCCTATGATACCGCTGTTTTCTTGCGAGTGGCTCCGGAGCTCTATCATAAGGAATTGATTGTCGGAGGGTTTGAACGGGTCTATGAATTTGCCCGGGTATTTCGAAATGAAGGGGTAGATTATTCGCACAGTCCTGAGTTCACCGATTTGGAATTTTACGCAGCCTACTTTGACTACCATCAGATGATGGAATTTAGTGAACAATTGATCAAAAAAGCGGTCGAAGATGCATGTGGATCGCTAGACATTTTGTTTCGCGGCCACAGTATCCACTTTGGCGAAGCGTTCAAAAAAATTACGTTTGCCGATGCGGTCAGCCAAGCCTGCAACATCGACATTTTGCACGAGACCGAAAACAGCTTACGTCAAAAAATGCGTGACTTAAGGATTGAAGCGCCGGAGGCAGCTGATTTTGGAAAACTATGCGACTATCTTTACAAAGCCAAGGTTCGTCCGGGTATTATTCAGCCTACGTTTATCATCAATCATCCAATTGAGCTGTCCCCGTTGGCTAAAAAACTTGACGACAAAACGGTGCAGCGGTTTCAGCTGGTCGTAGCCGGTGAATTTGAGTTGTGTAACGCCTTTTCCGAGCTCAATGACCCGATCGATCAAAAAGCCCGATTTATGCGTCAAATTGAGCTTAAAAATCGTGGCGATGAGGAGGCGCAACCGTATGACGCTGATTTTATTCGAGCTCTTGAGTATGGTATGCCGCCAACGGCCGGTTTTGGCATGGGAATTGACCGCTTCGCTGCGCTGGTGACTGATTCACACACCTTGCGAGAGATTATTCTGTTCCCCTATATGAAACCGAAAAACCAGAAAACAGAGAACAGAGAACAGAGAACAGAAGGGTAGTATTATGCTTGATATTGAATTAATACGAAATCAAGCCGAAGAAGTTAAAGCAGCGGTGGCTCGCAAAGGGGCGAACCCGGAGTTGGTTGATGAAGCAAAACGGATTGATAAGGAAAAGCGTCGAGTTCAAACTGAGGTTGAGGCGTTTCAGACTAACCTCAATCGTATATCCAAGGCCGTGCCCGGTGAATTTGGACAAAAAAAGCTGGATTTAGTGACCGAAGCGTCGCAGATATCAGCGGAAATTGATAAACATCGGCCACGTTTACATGCGCTCGAAACTGAGCTGCATTTGGTGATGTCGCAGATTCCCAATATGCCGCTGCCGGATGTTTTAGATGGCACCTCGGAAAAGGACAATTCAGTCGCCCGAGAATGGGGAACAAAGCCGCATTTTGATTTTGCCCCAAAAGATCATGTTGCGTTAGCTAAGCTCCATGATTTGATTGATTTTGAGGCAGCCGGTAAGGCGAGTGGTTCACGCTTCGCCTACTTAAAAGGTAGGTTAGCAATCTTAGAATTTGCTTTGATGCGTTTTGGGTTGGACGCTGCGATTAAAAAAGGCTTTATCCCGGTTATACCACCGGTGATGTTGAAGCGGGAGGTAATGGATGCGGCAGGGTATCTGCAACAAGCTGAAGAAGAGATCTATAAAACGCAAGACGATTTGTATTTGGCTGGGACCAGTGAGCAGGCCCTACTAGCTCTGCATGCGGGTGAGGTTCTAGGGGCTGATCAGCTGCCGCTTCGCTACGTTGGTTTCTCCAGCTGTTTTCGGCGTGAGGCCGGCAGCTACGGCAAGGATGTGAAGGGGATGCTGCGCATGCATCAATTTCAAAAACTAGAGATGTTTAGCTTTGTGGCGCCCGAGCAGGCCGAAGCAGAGCATGCGATGATGCTTGCCTTTGAGGAGGAGTTGATGCAAGCATTGCAGATTCCGTATCAGGTGATTAACATCTGCGCTGGCGACTTAGGCTTTCCAGCCGCCAAAAAGTGGGATATTAACTCATGGATGGCCGGGCAAGGGCAGTATCGCGAAACGCACTCCACCAGTAACTGTACCGATTTTCAGGCTCGTCGGCTTAACGTTCGGATGAAGGATGGGAAGGGCTCTGGATTTGTATCCACCTTAAACGGCACCATCTTTTCCGAGCGACCCCTGGTTGCTATCATGGAAAATTTTCAACAAAAAGATGGATCTATAACAGTACCAAAAGTCCTTATTCCTTACGCTGGGTTTGAGGTAATAAAATAGAGGAAGCGCTGCTCTCAGTGCTTCCTCATTGCAATCAGGTTTGAGTAAAGGGCTGCATACGTGATACGAGATAGGCCCAGCCCTGGAACGCCGACACGACGCGCGTGACGTCTTTTCGTAGCTCTTGTTCAAGATAGCTTTGCTCGTCGGGCCGGAATATGTCAGAGGAAGGTCTGGCGTCAATCGCCTGTAGTGACTCACTTATGTCACTCAAGGCACAACGGCAGTCGGCGGGCAAAATGAAATCACCCCTGCGGCGCGACCAGGCTATATGAATCGGTGCCCCCGCATTGCCATTGACCAAAGCCGTGTCAATGCGGCCACTGTTGAAACTGAGAGAGATTTCGCTGGCTACATTCGCCTTGAATGGAAAATGCTGGCCGTATATGGTCCATTCATCGGTGAACTGCTCCAGGATTTGCGCTACAAGGCGTAGCTCATCGAGAGAGACGGACTTTAGGTTGGTTTTGCATGTGAACCTCCTTGAATTGATTGAGCGGCTGGAATATGAAAGCCGCGAGCACGATGGAAAAGAACAGCCTTTTACTGTATACTTTTTGAGTAAAACGTCAATATAGGAACGACATGTTTGGTATATTTGGTGATTTAAATAAGCGCGAATTAAAAAAACTCGAACCGTTGGTTCAGCAGGTCAACGAGTTTGAAGTGGGCGTAGAAAAGTTATCGAAAGCGGATATTCAAAAACGCACTGGGGAGCTAAAAGGGCTAGTGCAGCAAAAACTGCAGGAGGCCCTTAAAACCGATCAAAGTTCTCCTGATGAACAGATGACTGCGGATCGGCTGGATCAATGGGAGCGTACTCGGCGCAAAAAAGCGATCCAAAAAGCAACCGAGGAGGTGCTGCCGGAAGCTTTTGCTTTGGTGCGTGAAGCAGCTCGACGTACTCTTAAAGAGCGGCATTTTGATGTGCAATTGTACGGTGGCATGGTGCTCCATCAAGGCAAAATTGCAGAGATGCGTACCGGTGAAGGAAAAACCTTGGTAGCAACACTGCCGGTATATTTGAATGCACTCGCCGGGCGCGGTGTGCATGTAGTGACCGTGAACGATTATTTGGCCAAGCGTGATGCGGCCTGGATGGGGCAAGTGTATGACTACCTTGGCCTGACCGTTGCTGCTATCGGCCATGAAGCTTCATTACTGTATGATCCTAAACGAAAAGCGGAGTTGGAAAAAGCGGCGCAAAAGGAATCTGAGGAACAGGGACTGGTCTTTACCTCTGACGATTCGCCACTAGCCCCCATTACTCGAAGCGCCGCCTACGCCGCTGATATTACTTATGGTACCAACAACGAGTTCGGTTTTGACTATTTACGTGACAACATGGCCCAGGATGCCTCACAGGCGGTGCAGCGCGGGCTGCACTACGCCATTGTGGATGAGGTGGACTCCATTTTGATTGATGAAGCCCGTACGCCCTTAATCATCTCGGCTCCGGCGGCTGAATCTACCTCAGAATATCGTCGCTTTGCTGGACTAGTGCGTAATTTGGAAATTGAAACGGATTACACCGTGGATGAAAAACTAAAGGCGGTAGTGTTAACCGATGACGGCATCAAAAAGATGGAATCGCTGCTTGGCATCGCCAACATTTACGACAGTGGTGGCGTTATTTTGGTGCATCATCTGGAAGAAGCGCTTAAAGCTGAGGTGCTTTTTTCACGCGATCGGGATTATGTGGTGAAAGATGGCGAAGTCGTTATTGTAGATGAATTTACCGGACGTCTGATGCCCGGGCGTCGCTACTCGGAAGGATTACACCAAGCCATTGAGGCAAAGGAGGGAGTAGAAGTCAAAAAAGAATCAATGACCCTTGCCACCATCTCCTTTCAAAACCTGTTTCGGCTGTATGACAAATTGGCTGGTATGACCGGCACCGCAGCCACCGAGGCCGAGGAGTTCCATAAAATTTATCACTTGGATGTGGTTGAGATTCCGACCAACCGGCCAAATCAGCGTACCGATTTCCCGGATTTGGTCTACAAAACGGCGGGGGCAAAATTTAAGGCGGTCGTAGATGAAATCACCGAGCGCAATAAGCAAGGGCAGCCCATTTTAGTGGGAACCGTATCGATCGAAAAAAATGAACTACTCTCAGATCTGCTAAAAAAATCTGGAGTGAAGCACGAATTGTTAAACGCCAAAAATCATGAGCGTGAGGCGCATGTGATCGCCGGAGCAGGACACAAGGGGGCAGTGACGGTGGCTACTAACTTGGCTGGCCGAGGTACGGACATTAAGCTCGGGCCCGGGGCATCTGAGCTGGGCGGCTTACATGTGATCGGCACCGAGCGCCACGAATCTCGACGCATCGATAATCAGTTACGCGGCCGCACCGGGCGGCAAGGTGACGCTGGCTCCAGTCAGTTTTTCATCTCGATGGAGGATGACCTGATGCGCATTTTTGGCGGAGATCGGCTGAAAAACATCATGACTACGCTGAAAATGCCCGAGGACCAGCCGATTGAACATGGCATGATTAGCCGTGCTATTGAAGGAGCGCAAAAAAAGGTGGAAGGGCACAACTTTGATATTCGAAAGCATTTGGTTGAGTACGACGACGTGATGAACAAGCATCGCGAGGTCATTTATCGCCGCCGCCGTAGCGTGTTGTTGCAGCGGGAGGACGGCGAGGGATTAAAATCTGAAATTATGCAGCTATTAGAGCACCGCATTAGGGCGGTTCTTGAGGTGCACTTAGCCAGTGGTGCTGAGTTAGATACGGCGCGGACGGAACTAGAGCGGATGCTCGGGGTATCGTTAGCCGGTATCGACACAAATTTAGAGACTATAAAAGGAAAAGTTGAACAGATCTATCAGGAGCGTGAAAAAACCCTCGGGGATGAGCTCACTCGGGTGGTGGAGCGAAGCGTGTACTTACGGGCCATCGACGTGTTGTGGATCGAGCATTTAACAAATATGGACCGGCTGCGCGAAGGGATTTCCCTGCGTGGCTATGGCCAATACGACCCACTTGTAGCGTATAAGCAGGAGTCGTACCGAATGTTCCAAGATTTGCTTGCGGCTATTGAATCTACGGTGGTGGAGACTATCTTCCGAGTAGAGGTAGCACAGCAAAATCAGTCAGCAAAAGAGCTTGAATCTGGCGCGAGCGAAGAGGCCAGCGGACAAGTGTTTCAGGAGGTGAAAACTGAGCAAAAAGTGGCCAAGCAATTAGCCAAAAAAGATAAAGTGCAAGAATTAATGCAGCGGGAGACGATGCGTAGTTCTGTGCCTGCGTCATCAAAAAAGCCCGGCCGCAACGACCCTTGTTGGTGTGGCAGCGGCAAAAAGTACAAAAAGTGCCATGGGAAATGATATTTTAACGTATACGTAGATGCAAATGGAAATTAACCCCACTTCTCACTTTTATCCTACAGAATCTGAATCGATAGATCAGACAATGTCCTTTGATTTGAACAATGAATGTGACATGGAAGGGACGCCTATCCCTGGAAATGCACGATGGTTACGGTTGAGTGTTGAAGGGAAAATGGCTGAGGGGAAGATGTTCTACCCTGCCACTGGACAGTCAACCTCTCTGGTTGTGTTTGAACCGGGAATGCCTGGCGATTCGGTCACATGGATGGAAGAGCGGTTTGTGTTGAAACTGCTCGAGGGAGGATATACCGTATTTGTTTTGCGTCATCTTGGTACGAAAGTTACAGAAGAAACAATGCCGTACGTGCACTGTGACGAGCGCTTGGTTAAAGCACATGAGACTGCAAATGCTGAGATCGGAGAAAATCGAGAGTATACCCTGGATGAGATTGCAGCAGAGCCTGCAACCGTACTCAATGCAATCGGCGATAACTTTGAAAAGATTGATGTAATCGGTCACTCTGCTGGAGCTCTACACCAAGCTTATGCGCTACAATTTGTCCGCCCGGAGATTGCCGAGAGAGTTCATAATTTCATCGCTTTATCTGGTTACCTTGGCGGAGTAGAAGAACGAACACAGAACTTCCATAATTTACAGGGCTATTATGAGTACTGCAGCGCATACATTAATATGGGAGATCCAGCAGAGAATGTAAAACAGGTTCAAGCAATATTTGCATCGGTCGCTGACCATGGAATACCAGAGCATATTATGCCAATTTTGGTAAACTCACCCAAAGACGAGTATATTCCAATCAGCGGCGCCCAAAAATTTCATGAAATGATCGGAAGAGGCCTACAGATAGTGGATCAAACTCAGTACGAAGAACGGTATCATGATTTACGAAATCTGCAGCCAGAAACCCTGCTCAAACTGTTGTCTATGCATTATCCAAAAAGCAAACATACTATCGAGGTAAGTCATGGAAGACCTAACATTAGACCATAAGCAATGGAACCAATCAGTGGCCGAGCAGTGGGGACTATTTTTACCACCTGCTCGACCTTCGCTATCCGAGCTCGTAATACTTGAACGCTATTTATTTGATACAAAAAAACATGTTCATGAGGCTACCGTCGCTATTCTTGGTTCGACACCTGAATATCGCGACCTCTGCCAAACGCATAACGCACATTACTCTAATATCGATTATCGAGCGCAGAACTTTCATGAACTACGGAGCTTTATGCTTCACAAAGATAATGATAGCCATTTAATCGAATCAGATTGGCGTACTATGGAATTTCCGCAAAAGTTTGACCTTTTCTTTGGCGATCTTGTTACGACAGTTGTTCCTGTAAAAGACCATGATTTGATTCTCGCTAATATTGCCAAGCACTGCAACAAGAATGCCCGTGTAGTTCTTAAAGTGCCGCTTCGTCGTAATAACAAACAGCTACCGCATCAACAAATATTTGAGTATTACCGAAAACACTTATTTTACCTTAATCCATTTGCTGCAGTTTGGCATGAGGTATTAATGGCAGATTATGATATCACTGAAGACACAATGCATTGCCAAACTAGCCTTCAAGCACTTACCAAATCCTATCATGATGGTATCATTAACGAATTTGAGTGGAATGAATTTAAAAAACGTTGGGATGCCCTCGGAGATTTTAAAATGAACATACCTCTCAAGTCGGAATATCTGAAAAAAGTCTCTCGTCATTTCTCGATTGAGAAGATTACATCAGGCTCAGATTGGTATAAAAATTGGTCCCCAGTACTTGTTTTAAGGAAGAAGTAAAATTATTGTGCCCTATTTAACAAACATTTCAAAAAGTGTCATGGAAAATAGAGCTGACACACAGTTTAGTGTACCGTTTGGCAAGGGCACTATTATCGGTGATATTTTACCGGAGAATGGAAAGCCTGAAGTCTTGGTTTTGCATGGCTCTGGAACAAGCAATCGAGGGCGCCATGGTTATATTCGTGAAGAGCTGGCAAAAGATGGTATTGCCACAGCGGCAATAGATTATATTGGGCACGGAGATACCGGAGGTGAGTCACTGGGCTCCAGTTTGCATGAGCGCACCGATATTGCCCGCCGCGTTATCGATTATTTGCGTCTCCCCGAACCGTTTGGTGTGGTAGGTGTGAGTATGGGCGCATATGACGCAGTAAAGTTGACCGAGCATTTCAAAATAGATCGCCTTGTATTGATTGTACCTGCTGCTTATACCAGACGAGCGTATGACATCCCTTTTGGTGAACAGTTTACTGAGGCACTCCGTACTCGTAACAGCTGGAGAGATTCTGATGCTTGGGAGATATTAGGGCGCTTTACCGGTACATTATTAGTAGTTGCCGCAGAGAATGATGAGCGGATACCATCAGAAGTACCACAACAATATGTCGATTCTGCTAAGAATGCGAAGAGCAAGCAATTGTTTGTTGTGCCGGGTGCATCCCATAGAGTCCGTGAAACATTGATGGTGAATCAAAAGCTTTTCAAGAAGTGTTATCAATTAATAAAAACGACACTAACTTCCTAAATGCCTTAAAGCTTAGGGAGAAGTTAATCCAAAAATGTGATATAATCTTACTATTATGCTTACAGAATACATTACACGGCAATTAGCCAAAGCTCAGTACAAAATTTTGGCCGACAGTAATTTCTACGGTGAGATCCCTGGAGTTCCAGGTGTTTGGGCGAGTGCTTTAACGCTCGAGGAATGTCGTCATGAACTACAAGAGGTACTAGAAGATTGGCTCGTGCTTAAAGTGCACTCCGGGGAAAAGGTTCCTGGACTAAAGTTACATATTGATCGCCGCGATTTTTCTAAATATGCCTAAGAATATCTCATGGCGCAAATTAGTACAAAAATTTCGTAAGCTCGATTTTGATGGTCCCTATTCTGGAGGACGTCACTTGTTTATGGTAAAGCGGACGCTCAAAGATCGGAAGAGCGTCGTGGAAGGAAAGAGTGAACGTCCAGGTGTAGATGACGGATGTCCCCGTA